>QKIO01000195.1 GCA_003251015.1 Bacteroidales bacterium | reverse complement strand
TATGGTAAAAGCGTTATTAAACCAGTATCAAAACAAAGTGGTGATACCAAACACAGCCGTATTATGGACAGGCAAACGGTCGCTGGTATATGTAAAACAACACGGCGAGGAGGCCATCTTTAACATGCGTGAAATAATACTAGGTCCTCAGTTAGGTTCTAGTTATGTAGTGGAATCGGGTTTAAACGAAGGGGAAGAAGTGGTAAGTGAAGGAGCCTTTAGCGTAGATGCAGCGGCACAGTTAGAAGGCAAACCTAGCATGATGAATCAAGCAGAGCATATCCTACCAACACACGAACCGCAGCCCGTCACCCATCCCACTGACTTAACCCAGTCAAGCCTTCACGTATCAGGCAACTGCGGAATGTGTAAAAAACGCATTGAAACGGCTGCATTAAGTGTTGATGGTGTGACAAATGTGTCGTGGGATTCGAAAACCAAACAGATGGTATATCAATACGATGCAAAAAAAGCCTCGCCAAAAAAGGTGCAAGAAGCCATCGCCAAAGTGGGACATGATGCTGGCACAAGCAAAGCCTCAACAAGTGTTTACAAAACGCTTCCAGAATGTTGTTTGTATAGGGATGGTAAATAACAAATTAGCTGTAAAGTATTCTCTCTAAAAAACTGTACGGTGAAGCATGCACAAAGCCTTTATCGTGATTGACATAAAATGAAGCCCAGCACTTGTCGCTGGGCTATTTTTTACTATACTTCAAAGCTAAAACAAATAATAGGTGAAGTGTTTATATTTCGTTTCGGACTATGCTGTGATGCCCTCAAACAACGCAAGTTAATACTCCTAAAATAGAAAATTTATTTCTCGTTCTTAATTGACCCAAAAAACTGATTTCTACCCGTTAGATAACGAATCATTTCAACCGTATGGTATGCAGACTTACCAATGCTACCCTTTAATTCAGTAGTCTGAGGGATATTAGCTTTATCTAAATAGAAGTACTCCCCTCCGTTTTGAGTGTCTGGGAATGATGAGAAATAGTAATTTTCAAGTATGACCAATTCCTTTTCAAATTTCCCATCAGCCAAAGAAAGTGCGATAAGTGCTTCACAATGCTGCCACCACGTTTTTCTAAAATCCAACACCTCATTGGTTAAAGGATTAACTTCGCTATAAAAGCCCAACGACAAATCGTTTGCAGGATATATTGGTTTAGTAAGTGTTCGTTTTAAAACATCAAGCCCAAGTTTATGATAATTGAATTGTTCTTGTGAAGTCAAAAACATCCAATTATTAGTGCGCAATAAAACCGAAGCAAACTGAAAATTATGTCCTGGATTCACAGTAAAACAGATGTTTTCAACCGATTTATGCTTACAACTCGTCCATGAGTCATCAAATTTAATAGTTACCCATCCGCGCTTATCATCCCAGCCATTTTTATAAGCAAGGTTTATATTTTCCTTCAAATAAAGTTCATATTTAGCCTTGTGTAAACTATCAGCCAACCATAAATTCTCCATATACGCAGTTATTGGATATAGTAAGGCTTGTAACGACTTACTGCCTGATATTTGGCCAGTATTTTTATTGGAATTCCCATAAAAACCACCATGCATAGGGTCATGAAACCGAGAGATAAACGCATCGTGAGCCTGATGAATAAAAGAAAGTAACTCAGCACTTGGATGATTTCTGTAAAATTCGGTTAAGCCACATAATCCATAGGCTTGTTGCCAAATGTCTAGTTGTGTAGAATTATCCACATCTCCCGATTGCATGTCTATATAAGATTTGAAATAGACACCTATGCTATCATAAGCCACTAAATTTTTTAAGAGGAAACTTAGGGCTAATTCAGCTTTTACTAAATAGCTTGTGTCAATACTAGATGAATAAGAAAGGCCGTATATCAATCTGCTTAACGCAACGGTATATACCTTTTGTGATATTGGCTGTCCTTTATCATCAATTTCCGAATAATAAGTTGCAAACTCTGGCTGAAAGGCATTATCGTTGAAGAAAGCCAATAAATGAGTAATATCCTTTTCGTGAGAGTCAACTGTAGCTTCTCCTTTTTTATAATTTGGAAAACAAGACATGAGGCTAGACATTAGCACAAGTGATAGAATTAATTTAGAGATAAAATTCATAATATAGATATAAATAAAGTGGGCAAAAGCAATTGTATACAAACTGCCTATACCCGATTAAACATCATGAGTGTTTATGTGTGGGATTAATAAATTTCAGACTTTAAAATACGCAATATCTTTAACCAATTCATCAGCCATACCACTTAGGTTCACCGATTGGGTGGATAACTCACTTGAGCTAGAAGCGTTCATCTGAGTAACCGAGTTTAACTCCTGAATAGCCGAATTAATCTGCTCGGCGCCAGCACGTTGCTCCATGCTACCTGCTGCAATTTCCTGAATTAACTTAACAGCCTCGTTAATAGAAGGTATAATCTCATTAATTACAGCAGAAGCCTCGTTAGAGGTATTGATACTATTTTCTGAAATTTGTTGTATCTCGTTGGAAGCGGCACGACTGCGTTCGGCTAATTTCCGAACTTCAGCAGCCACCACACCAAAACCACGACCTGCAGCGCCCGCTCTAGCAGCCTCTACAGCCGCATTTAGCGACAAGATATTAGTTTGAAAAGCAATGTCGTTAATTACAGTTACCTTACTGGTAATTTCGTTAATGGCCTTAAGACTATTGTCTGATGAAGATTTAACCTTATCGAGGTGTTTTTCGAGTGAGTCGGCAATGACTTTTGCACTCTGAGCAAACGCCGTATTACGCTCAATATTAGCGACCATTTCCTGCATCCATGAAGATACTTCCTCTAAAGAAGCTGCTTGTATATTGGCACCATTAGACATTTCGTCGGAAGTGTTTGCCAAACGCCCTGCCAAGCCAGACACATTACCCGAAGACATTCCAATTTTAACCAAGGTTGTCTTGAGACGTTCCACTGTTTCACTTAACGTACGTGCTAAATTACCAAACTCATCCTTTCGAAGCATGACTTTAGCTTCCATCTTCACCCCAAGCTCACCATCAGCGACAGCCTTCAAAGCTTCAAGATTCTCATGCGCTCCTCTGGATATATTTTTAGATAAGCGGTAGGTAAATAAGGCCCCCAAGAGCAGTACAAAAATAATGATAATGATATACATCATATGCACTTGACTACGTAACACCTTTAATCGCTGAAAGATAACACCATTGAACTGATAGGTATATTCTCTAGCTTGCTCCCACCTAGTTAACGAGGCATTAAACTGCTGAACGATAAACTCTTGCAACTCTATTAAATCTTCAACATTGTGTTTATAACTAAGTATCAACTGTCGCATTTCATCCGACAAATGACCATTTAAGAGTAGATTGAGCGTTTCAAACAAGTCTTGTTTTTTATCGTCCCGTTCTGATTGATGAAAATGATATTCATCCATGATGGCTTGTTGAAGCAATTGCTTCTCTCTGGCCGAACCAATCTGCATCACACGATCGGCTATTTCAATATTTTGTTGTCGGATAATGGTGGCTTCAGTCACTTCGTCTAACGACGTATTAGCAGTTTGTTCATAGGCTTTGGTCAAACTAGTCGACTTGGCCGCATCAAATCCATTATCCCCTGAGAAAATATGTTTAAATTCTTTATTCTGATGATAGGCTAACAAAACCTGATAATCAAATACATCATCCTTCACACTCAAGCGATTTTCATTTAAATTATACACAAAAAAACGTAATTGATCTACAAACGCCCTATTCAAGAAACTCTCGTAATAATTTAACGACACCATTTGGTCGGTACTTATTAGAAAGCGTTGAGCCACTTGCCAGCCAGTAACGGCTAGGGTAATCGACACCCCCAAATAAACTGCGAGCACCATACCTACTTTAGTGCCAATACCCATCTTTTTACTTTTCAACTTCTCCATAACACCCTCTCCCAAGCCTAAAAAATAATTACTTTATCTAGTTTTCTAAAATCACGTTCGGGTCTTAGAATAAAGGTAGTTTCACCTGATTTATTAAGAGATACACTTTGTCCCCACAGGATATCTCCTTCGGTATCGTACCACTCCAGACGAACTGATTTATATCGTATATCAAGTTGCAATAAGTCGTACTTGATGGTGATCTCAAATGCTAAAATGGGCGCTGTATTCCATGGAAAATAGAAGTCTTTAATTTCGATTCTTTTAAGAATAAATGCTTTGTTTTTATCTTGAACAAATGGAATACTAATTTGACCCGATGGAAAAGACTTTCTCATCGATTCTAAGAATTTGGTGTGAATAACACCAATCTCAGCAATCGTTTTAGTAATGCCCTCAGCATTATTAGAGCTATAAAAACCATTTAACTTATCAATCGTTTTTGTGAGATGAAATTCATTAGAATTTTTCACATCATACACGTCAAAAAACTTCTTAAGTACACCTGTTGAAATCGCGTCTTCTTGTTTAGAAGTACAAGAAATTAAGAAGGACACAACCACTACCAACCACCACATTTTATTTATCATACCCCAAGTTTAAATTATCTACTTAAATAATGGTAATGATACGTTACACGCTGCAAGATGTTATTGACTAGGCATTTAAAATCAGACACAAACCACACAATAGATTGTACTATTCTATCATTAAAAAGTAGATTGTAACTTATTACACCTTTCCTCGCCAAAAAAATTTATAGCAATCTCCGCCAAGCAATACCTCCAGATATTAACAAATGAGGCGTAATGAGTAAGCAATAGTTACTCATTACGCCCCAATACTTTAACCCAAAGCAAAACACTGTTAGTTCACCAATATTTTCTTTGAAACAACTTTTCCTTCAATGACTACACGAACAATGTAAATGCCAGATGGAGAATGCGATAAGTCAAATAAAATCTCATTTTGACCCAAAGCTTTTTGTTCCATCACACTAACACCACTCATATTCACAACTTGCACACGATCAATATATTGAGAACCATTTGAAATAATTCGATATGTATTTTTTCCTGTTGTACTTACAATAGTTACACCATCTGTTGCAACCATTTCATTGATTGCGGTAGGTACCGAACCATCATATCTTGTACCTACACCAAAGGTATTCTTGTAATAATTTAATATTGTTGCATTTTTATGTATGCGAGAATCGCACCATTCAGCCCCCCAACCATGAGCATTCCAATTGGAATTGATATATGCTAAAACGCCTACATTTTCAGCTTTAACTAAGGCATCTAAGCGACTTAGATAATCAATAAACTGAGCGTCGGTAACCGTTGAGTTAGGATCAACTGTTTGAATAGATGATTCTGCAATCATAATTCGATGACCTTTACTTTTGGCAAAATCGATACTATTTTGCAAGTTTTCGTCTACCATCTTACCTTCACAATTCTTTATACCATTGACGTCTACGCACACATCGTTGTTAAAAACAGAAAATGCCACCCAATCTACAAATGTGGCACCAGGGTACAAATACTTCGTGTCGTTAGTTCCGCGCACTGGATGATATACAAAATCAACATTTGTCACACCATTTACATTTCTAATTCTATTAGCTATGTGGTTGTAGGCATTAATATAAGCCTGAGGATCCAATTCTGCAAAATCAGATGGTTTATCAAACACATTGATCCCTGCAATGGCTTTTTCTGTCAACCAATCACCATTATAACGCACTTCATCGCGATAGGCAAAAAGGAACAAACTAACCTCATAACCAATTCTTAAATAAAACTTAGTATCAGGTCTATCCTTCATTGTTTTAGCATAGGCATCTATTTGTGTATCCCAATTACCAGCAGAGATATCTATTAAACTTTGCCAAATGGCATTGGCATCAAAGTTCGCTCCAGTAGGATTTACCATCTGACCATACCCACCTGCTGATGGGTTATCTTTAATACTTATGGCCACTAAAGCATAGGGGTTAGACTGGCTACCGCGCACCCAATCTAAAAATAATACATCTGGACTGTCATCCCCTTGTTCTATGGTACCTGTAAAAAGAGTACCATAATGAGACGACCCTATTGGAGTAAGACCCGTTTCTGTTTTATAATTTTCGTACTCGGCTTTATACGTTTGCCCAACCAACAAAATGGTTTTGTCTGGATTAGGTGCAAATTTTTGAGCTGAAACAAGTTTGTAGCAACTAACTAAAAGGAATAAAGATAAAAAGGTAATTTTCATACTGTTTGGATTAAAATCAAGTTTAATAGGTTAATAACTAGTACTATGCGCATTTTCCTCTTTATAATTTTAACAAAAAGAATAAAACATTTAAAACAGGCAGCCAAAAATAAAGCCTTAGTATGAAAAAGAGGTGCTATAAAAACCTACATAATAATACGAATGTGTCAATATGCAATACTATACCAACACGGGACTAATCTACACCAACAAGATGGCTATTATGGGACACTAAAAGAGGTCAACACCTACGGAGTAAAATTACCTCCTGTACAGAATTACGATGCCGTTTACAAATTGCGCCATCAAGACTAAATAAAGGGTACTCCTACGCAGTAATATTAAACACCATCTATCACCGCAAAAAATTGACCAGCACCAAATGAAAAGGATACACAACACCCAGTGCCAGTCAATCACAAAACACTAGACGTAAACTTCCAACAATTTAGCGCCTCTAGTACTCTTTAAGTTTAAGTTATTAATGACAGTTGGCACTAAAACAGCTTCCATTTCATTGAGAGAGATGGTTAAATCGTCCACTTCAACGGTACATTTCCCACCCACATTCATCAAAACAACAAAAGAATCTAACTGACTATAGTCGGTTGTTAGCTGGCCATGTACATGTAACACATTGGTGGTAAAATAAGAGCATTGCACCAAGTTTTCAGTTGAATTGGGAGCCACCGAATAACTCACCTTGCCAGATTTATTATCCGAATAATTCATAGCCTCCATAGCCAATTCGTGATGTAACTCACGAGGCATACCAAACTTATCGGTTCTATTAAAATCGAACAGACGGTAAGTGATATCGGAGGTTTGTTGTATTTCGGCAATTAAATTACCACTACCTATGGAATGCACCTTACCTGCAGGAATAAAAAAAGCATCGCCAGGAGAGGTGTGGTGCTTTTGCATGAGTTTCATCAATTGTTCACTGGCATATTTGCTTTGAAACTCTTCTGCTGAAGTTGGCTTAGAAAACCCTGATATAAGAGTAGCATCAGGTTCTGCCTCCATTACATACCACATTTCAGTTTTGCCAAAAGTTTTGTGTTTTTTCTTAGCCAACTCATCGTTAGGATGAACTTGAATTGATAAATCATCGTTGGCATCAATAAACTTTAACAACAACGGGAAATTTGTGCCAAATTGCTCATAAACCTTTTGCCCCAACAAATCGGCTTTATAAGTCTCGATTAGATGAACAATGCTAACGCCTGCTAACTCGCCATTACTAACTATTGACAAGTCATTGGCCAGACCTGATAAGGCAAAACACTCCCCAATTTTTACATTAGGCCCCACCAAAAGGTTTAATTTATGAGGTATTTTAGAGCCTCCCCATATCATCTCTTTTAAGATGGGGTTAAATTTATATGGATATAACATGTTCTTTTTTATTTAATAACGATAATGCATAAGCGTAAGCCCCTAACGATATAGCCTTACTAGCATCTATATGACTGGTTGTGATTGCTATTTTTCGAGTTAAATCATACGCCACCATTTTTTTGCTAAAAGGCACTTTAATGAGCTTACTTGAGGATGAATAAAAGGCATCAGCTTCCTTTTTATCATCAATAAAATAGGGTTGTTGAACCATTCGAGCTTGATTATTTAGAAACCCACCCCTAACAACTTCTTTAACTGCTGGCATGTATAATTGACGGGCTTCTGCCAGGCCACCACCAATCACTACCACTCCATCAAACAGATTGATAAGATTTGAAATGGCATCACCCAAATGAATGCCAAATACACGAAACGCCTCCAATGCAGCTTGCTGATTACCAACTTGCTGCTGTAGAGCTATAGCATAAATATCTTTAGGGGTCAATCCTCTATCTGCATGCTCAACACATCTGTTATAACTATTAACGATAGCACGAGCGCTTACGCCTGCTTCTGCATTTCGGTGAGGCGAGATGCTGTTACTCATGTTCCACACTTCACCAGCAATGCTATTATCACCTATTATCAGTTGATTATTAGACACCAATCCAGCACCAAAACCAGTTCCCAAGGTTAAACCTATTAGGTTACGATAGACTTTATTAGAACCAGACTCTTTAAGTTGTTTGTTTATAAGCGGTAGAGAGCCTCCTAGGGCATGACCATAAGCAAACAGATTACCATCATTTTGAATATATACAGGTATATTAAATACATCTTCTAACATGGCTTTTAATGCCACACCATTTCTAAAGCCTGGTAAATTGGTTAAGTCGCCAATAATACCATTGGGATAATCTGCTGGGCCTGGAAATGCAAAACTAATAGCATCCGGCTCAACATCAACCTGCTGTAACACTTTTTGAAACCCTGCCACTATCACCTGTAAGCAACGCACCAAATTATCGCCATTTGATGGCATGCGGAGGGGTTCGAGAAGTAAGACACCTCTTTGTATGGCATTAAACACAAAATTAGTACCGCCCGCATCCAATGTAAGCACCAAACGAGCATCCTTAAAAATATCAATCATTACTTAATGGTATTAAGAGTACCAAAATCTATTGGTTGAGATGGAAGTAGTTTTTGTTAAAAAGAGGATGTTACTAACGCAACACCCCCCTCACAATTAAACAACTAAACAATATCTATTTATTCACAATAATTACTTTTCGAAACGTCTTTGATGCAGTAGTTACTACACATACATACGAACCATTTTTAATATGTAGCGATTCTATAGGAATGTTAAGTAATTGAGATGCATTATTAGCATAAGAAACGTCATACACTAAATTACCATCAATACCATATAAACTAAGGTTAACATGATCAAGCTGCTCTGCTCCAAGGTTGATATAAAGCACCTTTTGTACTGGATTTGGATAAAACGAACCCTCTGAAACAATCACAGGAGATACAGAAGTGGGTGTATTTCCTGTTACTGTAATGGTTACATAATCAGTATGTACAGCATCTTTATTATCCGTAACGGTTAAGTAAACAATATGCTTACCAAGACCTAACGATACCATTGGCTTAGAGCCAGTAGCAATATCACCACCACCTAATAAACTCCATGTGTATGTTTTTATTTGACCATCATGATCAACACTACCAGTTGCATCTAAAAGCACACTTGCAGTCGATTGACCAGGCAACAAACCAACCGTTTGATCATTACCAGCCTGAGCAATAGGTGATTGGTTATCTTGTTTAATTACAGCTCTTAAATTATCGATATAGAATGTACCAGAACCTGCTGTTCCTCCTAAATAAATACTCACTTCGGTAATAGAAATTAAATCAAGAACTCCATTACCTTCTGATTGCCAAGACGCTTTTTTGAAAGAAGAAAAAGGTAAAAACACCTCTTTGGTTGTGGTATCCGTTAAGGTTGTTTTAGCTTCCCAAAACTCCCCGCCAGCTTCTCTGATTTGAATAAGCAAGTCTCTACCCGAGTTATCAGCTGTTAAGTCAAACGCAATCCCATCAAAGTTAGTCCAGCTAAGTGTTTGTTGTTGGCTTTGAACACCAGCATAGTCAGAGAAAGTGTAATCCACTTTCATACAAGAAGCAGCCTGAGTTGCCTTAGCCGTGTTTATGGATGTAGTTATGTTGCCACCACCAGTATTTCTCACCCATACGGTTTGCATGGCCAGATTTGTAGCGTAAGTTTCAAAATTATCAATTACAGAACTAGTAATGCCAAAGGCATTTACAGTAATGATCAACTCATCAGTTGCTTCAGCGCCTAAATTATCAACAACCGTTAACACCACTTTATTTGACCCAATAGGTAATTTTAAAGTAGGTTTGGAAGTGGTAGCAATAACGGCCGCATTTAAACTCCATGTGTAAGAAACAATAGTACCATCCTCATCAGAACTTAAAGAGCCGTCTAAGTTAAAACTCTCTAATCCATTGTTATCAAAATCAATAGCAGTTAAATCCTTACCAGCATTAGCTACTGGAGGTTTATTTGCTTTACTAGTAATGGTAATGTTGATAAGATCTTTTTTCTGAATGCCACGAGAATCTTCAATCACTAACACAACGGCATGAGTACCTAATTTAAAACGTACTGTTGGACGTTCGCCTTGAGCTATTTCAAAGCCATTTTTCAACCACTTATAGGTTGTAATTTGAGCACCAGACACCACACTAAGTGATGCATCTAAAGTCACATCTTCATAGTTGTTTAAATCTGCATCATCCACTTCAATGTCAAGACCAGCATTTGCCATTAGCTCAATATTAACAACTGGACTAGTAATAGGCGGTACACCAGCATGAGTAGCCCAGTATTGCTCTAACAAATCAGCCGCTACAGGATTGAACCAAGCCGAGTGCGCATTGATATTTAATAAATCATAAGGAGCACCTCCAAACCACAGAAGAAACGAGCGATAATTGGTGTGAGATTGCTCTTGTACATATTTAATAATACCCTCAATTGCAATGGCTGCATCTTCTTTCTGTTGAGCATCGTTCAATATCATGTGGCTGCTACCAGCCTTAATCCAACTAGCCCTATCCCACACATTAGGCGCAGCTAAACCTCTCCATCCCATGCCATATTCACCAATATGTAAAACAGGTAATTCGTTTTCAGCGATGCCTAATTCTTTTATTAATATTTCTTTAATAAACACATCTTCATGATAATGTAGAGCATCATACACTTCGTCGGATGTTGTTTTAGTGCCTTTTGTAAAGATATCAAGAGGCATGTATTGAGAGATACTCATCTCGTCTAAACCCGCAATGTAGCGACCAAGTTTCATACGCGTTTCTTGCGTCACTCCTTTACGGTCAACAAACAAAAGAGACTCATCAATTTGTTGATCAGGTACAATACGAGTTAAATACTCTGGATGACCTTCAACTCTTAACAAATATTCGAAGTGATGACAAAAATTATGACCTATGACAATGTATTGTTTGACATCACTGTAAGTCGTATTCAAAAGACCCTGTACTTCATTTCTTAAATCAATCCACTCCTGGGTATAGTTTAAGGTAGAATTCATCAACTCAGCACCTAAATCGAAACGAATTGGCGTCACAGGAGCCCCTGCTTCACGAATGGCCTCAGCCAACATTTTTAATCCAGGTAGAATAAGACGAGTTCTGTAACCAATGACATCGCTGGTAGGATTAAGACCGTCAAACAAGCCTCTCCAATCCTGACCTCCAGGCACGGTATTCCAATTGGTACGAATATCACCCATTGGCATGGCGAACTTAATGGGGTCCACATGAGGGCGATAGTTTATGTAGAATTTACGTTTAATCAACTCTTTAACAATCTCCTTCTGCAACGTTGCACTTGGGGTTACAGGTAATCCTAACCAAGTATCAGTAATCCCATCTTCATAGGTGTTAATAAAATAAGTAGGGTTAAGAGAGATGTAATCAATACCCCAAGATTGTAACTTGTCAATATAAACATTTGGTAATAGAAAATGATCCACACTCCAACTGGTCCATAAAATTCCAATTTTTGATGTTGGAGATGGTTCTACGGCTGTCATTTTCATGAAACTGGCAGCAATCAAACACATTATTAAAACTATTTTTTTCATACTTAATTTATTATATCAAGTTGCACTTACAATGAATGACAACTTATATTTTGAAAAACCTTAGCGGATAAATCGAATCAAAAAAATCCAAAAGCCGACGCAAAATCGAACACACTATTTATCTAATTAATAGGTCGACTCTTGAATTTTTCCTACTTATGAAAAAAGAAACTTATTTCACTACCAAACGAGCTACTTGCCCATTAACGTCTAATAAATAAATGCCACTCCTAAAATCTAAGCTACTTAGTTCTATAGTGAGCGCATTGGTTATTCCCAAATCATACACTTGCGAATAGACTAAAAAGCCACTGATACTATAGATGCGCACCAAACCTTTTTTATCCATATCATCTGATAACATTACAGTTACCTCTTTACCAGCGGGATTAGGATAAAGCGTTAATTTAGAGTTTGTATTAACAATTGAATTAACTGTGGTTGGAGTAGAAGGATACGGGGCTAATCTTAAATTATCCACATATACAGTATTAGTTCCTCCATTTTTACCAAAGTAGATTGATATTTCGGCAATGCTAGCTAAATCTAAAATACGATTAACCGCACCATGATCCTTCACTTTAAATGAACTAAAATTATATTTAACGGTAGTAGTAGATGAGAAGTTGATAGGCAGGGTTAATTCCCAATACTCACCACTTGTTTCTCTGATTTGCATGGTAAAGTCATTGCCACTATTATCACCCGTTATGTCCACATTAATTCCTTCATACCCTAAGAAACTCTGTCCACCTAATGCTTTCATCACACCACAATAGCCACCTTGAGAAAAGTTATAACTCATTCTCATACTCTTCGAACCTTGAGTTACCCCAATAACTGATTCGGTACATACTTCAAGTGCAGCACCTCCAGTATTACGCACCCATGCAGCCGTTACAGTAGCACATGAAGAGTAAGACTCAAACATATCGATGGCTGCAGATGGTAGTTGTGACACAAATGAGCCTACTGCTGAAACCTTAGTATGCAATGAGTTAACACCTGTTACCTGGTAATAATAGGTTGTTCCTTCCAACAAGGTAACGGTTGATGTGTATGACAAGCTGTTGATGTCTGTTACATTAATAATTGGTGTCGATAAATCAGCTTTAGTTGAAACTACCAACTGATAATAATCGGCATTGGCACCTGCGGTCCATGAAAAGTTAGTTGCTTTATTAGCTATATTTTTACCAACTGGAGAAACTAAAGAAAAACTACCAACAGCTGGAGGGGGTGCTTGAGTGGTAAACGTAGTACCTGCATTAGATGCCACCTTAGCCCCCAGAATATTAATAGCCGTTACTTTCCAGAAATAAGTAGTTGAATATGATAATCCCGTTACTTTTAGAGTGGTAGGAACAACACTTGTTTTAGTTATAATAGGATTATTAAAAGCTGCATTATCAGCTACAACTACAGTATACGAAGTGGCATTTGAAGATACTTGCCAGTTTAAGAAAGCATTAATGCTTACGTTAGTGGCGGTACTACTTGGAGATAATTGTGTAAAGGAAGTAGGTAAAGCCACAACATTTTTATCTGACATCTTTTTTGCATGAGCTTTGATAATTGCAGATGCTTTAGGGTCATACATTGAATACGAATGCCCATCACTACCCCATAACACACGATATAACCAATACTTACCGACATCTGTAGTTGAGTTTACATCTAATGTATATCCTGCTGGCACAGAATCGACGTAATTAAGGCCCGTAAGCATCCATGATAAATCGCCAGCCATAGCCTGCGTGCGCTGCGCTTTTAAGTAAGGTGAATAGCCTTCGCCTCTAATGGCTTTTTGATATTCGTCCATTACATAAGATCGGTTTGTATCATTAAGATCGGACCAGAGTCCCACATCAGCTTTGTTGTATTCTTCTAAAATACAAGGCTTACCAATTTTAGTTGCTTCTTCCACATGAATATCAATCCACTCAACGCCAACGGCTGTATTTTCAACCAGTTTGGTTGTTTTATCATAAATAGCCCATTGGTCTACCCAATAGCTATGTAAGGTTCCAAAATCAATATTTTTAAGGTTTAATAACCCCACCCAGTCACCTTGACCTCCTGAATAAGCAAAGTTTTTGTACAAACCTTTTGAATCACAATAGGCATTGGTATAGTTGAGAATACCTTCATCACCCATACATATCATGTGATGAGGATCAAGACTACGAATGTGCGTACTCATTTCATTAGCCCAAGCTACCACATCGGCCGATTTATTATTTAGGCATCGCGCTTCGTTGGTTAATTGCCACGCGAAGATGGTAGGGTCTTCTTTATATTTGACACCAGTTACGGTGTTAGTTCTATTTATCCAAGATGAAACATAGTTTTTATAGGTCTGTTTCATGGAGGCATTGGTAAAAAAGTCGGTAGCTTGAGCACCTGCCCAAGTAGCATATTGCGCCATTCCACCAAAGTCTGTCCAATAGTTTACAAAAGCTGGGATAATTCGTAAACCACGTTCGGCTGCTGCGGCCACTACTTTATCAATTTCAACATAAGCCACTTCATTATAAACACCAGCAGCCGTTTGTAAATAAGGTACACCATCTCTTCCTGGCCCATCCATAAAAAACCACATACGAACCACCTTCATCCCCATAGATACCATGCCATCTAATACATCATTCACCATAGTCGTTGGTTTATACATTAGGTAATAGTTATTGGTACCTGTAAAATAAAAAGGGGTGGCTACACCATTGACATCACTTACTTTAAAGGCAGTACCATCGGCATAAACAATACCTGCGGGAACAGGCTTAACAACTTGTGATCTAGCCTCTGTAACAAAAAGAGTTAGACCTAGGATTAATACAAAAAGAATTGATTTCATGTAGCTTTTTTATCATTAGTTAAACAAAAGGACTTCTCCAATTGACGTAAATAATAAATCACAGAGAAGCATTAAAATTCTATTCTACCAAAGCTTAAAGACTCTTTAGTAACGTCATAACCTTTATTTTCATAGAAGGGGAACTGATCAATAAAGGAATTATAAAAAAATATAAGACAAGCACTTTTAAAAAAGGTAATCGTCAAACCTTAAAACCTAAGAATTACAATTTTTTAAAAATATAGAAGCGCCAAAAAAAGTGTGTGTTTACTATTGGTATGAGTGGCGCTTCTATATAAAAACTAAAAAGGTAAATTTTAGCGTTTATTTTAACATTACTTTATAAGTTTCAGTACCTGTAGAAGTGCCAACTACAACAATATAAAGACCGGTTTTAGTTATGTCGTTGATAGATACAGAACCTTGTACTTTAGAGTTTTCGAATTTCAAAACACCAGTTACATCATAAACAGATACAGCATACGCCTTATCAGATGATGAGTTGATCGTAATTTGCTGACTGTTAGAAGTAACAGATATCGCATTTACAACCGTAGAAGTTACATTTGTTGGAGTTGAGAGATAGTCAACCTTTAAATAATCTAAACCTACATAACCCCAACTTTTAGTCATCAAAACAGTATGTGCACCAGCCGTTAACAAAATGCTTTCAGAAATTACACGCTCCACATAAGTAGGACCAGTCATTTCAAGAGAAACAGCAGGGTTAGCATCTATTTGGAAATCATTCACACGAACATTTCCAGGCGCCTCTACATCAGCACCTTTACCTACAATACTTACTTTATAGTTTCCAGTCACTGGCACCATAAGGTTAAAGGTTACATTCGAACCTTTTGAATCTAGGTAACGACCTTCTGACACTGACCCAGCAGCTGTATACACCACATTGTCACCTGTTAAAGTTACTTTTTCAGCTTGGTACACTTGATTATTAGTGGCTTCTACCTTAATGTAATCAATTGGAAGATACCCCCAATCTTTAGAAGTAACAATGGTGTGTGCACCAGCTGTAAAATACTGAGACTTACCACCCACTGCTATTTCGGCAAAATTTGCTGTTGCATTAGCTGGTATGGCTACTTTAAAGGCAGGATCAGCATCTATTTTAAAATACTCAGATCTCGAGTCTGGACTTTTAGTTGCTGCAGTAACATTATACCAACCAGCTGTTGGAATAGAAATGCTAAAAGTAAGAGATCCACCATTCTGCGTATCCACATAACTTCCACCTGAAGCACTAGCCACATCTGTTTTAATAATAGCTGCAGCAGTTTTAGTCGCTAATTCAGCTTCATAAATAGTTGCGTTTGCAGACAAAGCTGCCATGGCCAAAGCCACTGATAATAGAGTAAAATTCTTTTTCATGATTGTGTTTTTTTGTGATTTATAACTCCTGTTAACTCGGTACTTCTTAAACTAAATTATTCACTTGTTAACGATTGTAAACATACTGGCTTTTATTGCTGATTTGTAATGTTATTTAATCAGGTGCTAATACAATTTTATCTATTCAATTAGTAATTGCATTACAAGGCCAATTATTCAATAAAAAACTAATAAACACACACTTACAAAACCAGCTTAAGAGCTTAAAACTAAAAACCCAATTACCAACTATACTATAAATAGGTCGTAATTGGGTTTTGTAAATATCATAATAGTAAATGCCCGCAAACAGTACGAACCGAGGGCTAGTTAGAGTTGAGAACTAACCTTTTGTATTATATTGATGGTAGAAGAGTCGGTGTTATACACACCATACCAGCCTTGTAACTCGTGAGAAGGGTCGCCAAGAAGCGCATCGCCAAGGCGCCAGAACTCGCCTGGTCTGATAGGGCGACCCTCGCCCGAGTAACTCCAAAAATTAAAACCTTTTACTGCACCATTGTTACGAATGGAGTGAACCACCTTATTGCTTAAATAACTAAAAAACAGATCTCGGGATACTGTACTTGTGTCTGGTGAAAAAGAAGAGCCATCACGCGCTATACCAAACTCCTCCAGCACAATAGGTTTATTGAGTTGAGTGGCCGCAAGAGTATGATCGTTCCAATAATTATCTACCTTTTCAATGGCTTTAGCATAAATAGAATCGCCATCACCGGGCTTAAACCAACCCCAGTTTTGCATCCAAATATGCATGGTAATGTAATCAATGGCTTGGTTATCATTATCCGAAAATACATTAAGACCCGCATCCATACCACTTGCATTACCCTCTGTTCCAATACATACCAAATGATTAGTATCTAAAGACTTTATAAACTCAGCTGTTTTATCAATCCACATCTTAAAAGGAATGAGGTTATCATAAGCTCTAGGCTCATTGGCCAATTGCCACGACATAATCGTAACATCATTCTTATATAACGTCCCGGTGATCGTATTTTTGCGAGAAATGACTGTTTTGATGTGGTTTTCCATCATTTGTTGGGCACTGTCATTGGTATAAAACATTTTTGAATAATTTGTAAAGTCACTCCACGAAGTACCTTCTTCCTGAGGATAAGGAATTTCGCCAGCTCCAGCCCACTTCAAATACTGAGGAAAACCGCCACTCCACGTCCAAAAGTTACCTAATACCATTACAGCTTTCATGTTACGTTTTTGCATCTCGGCCAAAAGAAAATCTAAACCCACAAAAATATCTTCGTTGTAAACGCCTGGTGCCGTTTGTAATGCAGGAAGAACGGCAAACCGCATGGCCGAATCGGCTTCACTGGCAGCTAACACCCGTAAATTAGTAACGCCCATGGATTGTAACTCATCTAACTCACGCAACAAACGAGACTGATCGCCCGATTGTGGAGCTCCCAAATTCATACCTTGCCAATAATTAGCCCCCGCAAATGTGTAGGGTTTACCATCAAGCATAAACGCAGTCTCTTTTACCTTAACAAAAGCATTTTCGCTCTTAAATACTTGTTGGCAAGCTATTACAGTTAGTGCCATGAAAAATAAAATCAATAATTTTTTCATAATTATCTAGTTTGCTTATTTCTTTATCAAAACAATTTCTTTTAACTCGATGGATTTTGAACCTTTTAAAATCATGGTTTTCAAAACCACATCCGTTATCCCCTTTTCTAACTCCATAGTACCAATATTCATCATCGCCCAATCGGTTTCAGGAGCCTCTTGATCGCGGTGTACGCGGTCGTGATTAACCATTGAAGTATGGACAAATGCTTTGTTTACCTGAAAAATGGTAGATATTGCCCCCACATCCAAACGGAGAGCTGTACCTACAGCATCTTCTGCCAAGGCATAATACAGTTTAACCTCGTAATGGCCAGTTTCCACCACATCTATTTGCCATTGCACATAAGCAGAGGTGCTTGTCCAATAATCAACCCAGTCATGAGCCCATCCATACAAACTATGGTAAGCAATGCCTGTGTGCTTTCTATCTTTACGGGCTTCGTAGGCTGGAAACAAAGTCGCTTCATGAGCTGGCAAAACACAACGTGGATAGGCATTATAACCCACTGGTATAGCCTTCTGTGGCTGGTCAGTTATTAGAATACCTTTGTGCCAAAGCGTATAAGCGTGGTACAAAGAGTCGTAAACCAAAGCATGCTTATTTCTTAAGTCAGACCACTGTTTAGGATCATCATATATATTATAAAGCGTCTCTCCCACCAACAGAAACGAATCGGCCACCACACGCTCTACCCCATTCCACTCGCCAAATAAAAAGCGACTTTTAGGTTTTTCTTGATGCGTTAATTGCGAAGCAAAACTTATTCCGTCTAAAGCACTGATAAACGCATAATCTTTGTTAAGCAAGTCTAACAAGGTTGGTAACACATCTATATGAGCCAAAGGATTACGGAGTGTTGTATGAGGCTGAATGATACCAGGCCAATTAATGAAGAAAGGCACCCTTACGCCCCCTTCATCATTAGATCCTTTTTTACCTTTTAAACCCAGGTTATACCGCTCATTTAGCGGTCCATTGTCCGATAAAAATATAACGATGGTATTCTCACGTATTCCTAATTTATCTAGGGTATCTAATAAACGCCCCACGTTATCATCAATATTTTCGCACATGCCATAAATGCAGGCATTAAAATCGTCTACACCCTTTGCTTTATACTTATCAAAGTACTTATCTGGCACTTGTAAAGGCGTATGTGGTGTTTGATAAGGTACATAACATAAAAAAGGCTTTTTTTGATGCTGCGATTTTGTTATAAAACCGATAGCTTCGTTGGTAAACACATCGGTTAAATAGCCTTTGGTTTGAAAGGGAGCTCCATTTTTTTCGATACTTGCATTAAAGTAATTACTCCAATGACCAGAGGTGAAACCTACAAATTCATCAAAACCTCTACCCAAAGGATGGTAAGGATAATGTGCTCCATTATGCCATTTACCAAAAATACCCGTTTCATACCCAAAACTGCTAAATACGTTGGCGATGGTAGGTTCGGACAAGTTCATATCTTCGCGGCCACGAGTTACGCCTGTAACGCCAGTACGTTGATGATAACGCCCTGTTAAAAGGCTAGCTCGAGTCGGCGCACAAACAGGACTCACATAAAAATGAGAGGCAAAAGCACCGTCTTGGGCAAGCTTGTCAAGCACCGGTGTTTGTATATATGGATTAGTAGTTAACGATAAATCGCCAAAAGCCATATCATCTGTTACAATAAGTAAGATATTGGGAGGTAAAGAGATTGGTTTTGACTTGCACGATGAGTTCATCAGCCAAAAAGCTAAAACAATACCGAAGCAAACTAGCAGGTGTTTGATCATTTATTTAGGCGTTAAAGGGTAAAACTATTAAAAATCAGAACGCACATTCAGCCAAAGCTGCAGTTGGCACATACTGGGTCGTATGAAACAAACGCACCCACGCTAAACCCTGCATAGTATTTATAACAACGAGCAACTTATCTCCTTTTAAACTAGAAATATCAAGCGATGAATCATCAATACCAAAACGACTATATAGACACTCCCCGTCGTTGTTAAAAACCATAATATACATAACATCCTCGGGTTTAGTAATATACAAATGGTCATCACACACCCTTACCATAAGCTTAGTATTTACAAATTGATATTAAAGATGGACTGAAGAAAGTAGTTACTCTTCTTCAGTCCATTATGTTATAAACTATTCTTTTCTTCGATCTGAAAGTTCGGTGGTCACATTATCCATATACTTATCGGTTAGTTTATACAAAAACAATAAACCACCCGACAATGCAGCTGTAATACCCGGATAGATGCTAATCATTAAACGGATGCCTTCTAAGGAACTATCAGACTGAGTAGCATTGGCTTCAAAACCATAGGTCGAAAGTATGTATAAAGGCAATACACCTCCAGCCATTAAACCTAGTTTTTGCGACATAGACGAGGATGAGAAAAGTAATCCTGTGGCACGACGTCCCGTTTTCCATTCAGAGTAATCAGCAATATCTGCATACATCGACCAAACGATAGGCAGCACAATTCCCGCACTTATACCATTGAGTATATTTAATCCAAAAATAAGAAATACCTCCTGAGGATTAAGCCAATACAGCATCACACTTAGAATGGCTGACATAAACATGGCGCCAATAAAAGTGTATTTTTTACCAATTTTATTAGATACTGGAATGGCTAATAATACACCCAACATATTAGCTCCCAACCAAAGAGTCATGTAAGCACCCGATAGTTTACCCCAAGTCACATCACCAAAAAATGGTAGATTTTGATCTTGCACAAAGTATTTAAAATAATACATGATGCTAGACTCACGAAACGTTAGAAATACCAACATGAGCACGCCAGCGCCCAACATAATAAACCATTGCGCATTCTTGGCCAAGTCTTTTAAATCACTCATCACCGAGTTATTCTCTTTAATAGCCTTCACACGTTCTTTAGTCCATAGGTAAGTCATCACAAAGAAAAAGGCTGCTATAACGGCATAAATAGTCACCATATACTGGTAACTAGTTGCATCACTAGCTCCTGTATTCTTAAAGAAATCAAGAATATAAGGTGCCGAAGCTGTCATAACAATCCCCCCCGAATAAGCCCCAATAAAGCGGAACGAAGCTAAAGTGGTGCGTTCCTTAGGACTGTCGGTCATCACAGCCATCAACGAACCATAGGGCACATTAATAGCAGTGTACACCATCATCATTAAGGTATAGGTAACGTAAGCATATATTAACTTGCCAGATGGCCCAATTTCAGGCACCGAAAAGGTAAGCACCCCAATAACACCAAACGGTATAGCCACCCATAATAAATAAGGCCGAAACTTACCCATGCTAGTGTTGGTACGGTCGGCGATGATCCCCATCAAAGGGTCGTTTAGTCCATCCCAAAGGCGCACCATAATAAACATCAAAGCCACTGATTCAGGTGATAACTCCACCACATCGGTATAAAAAAAGGTTAAATACATGGCAAAAATCTTCCAAAACATAGAAGATGCAAAATCACCAAAACCGTATCCTACCCGCTCTTTAAAATTAATTTCTTGTACCATGACTTTAATTTAATAATTTTTCAATTCGCTCAACAAGCTCAATTAAGGCACGGCTATTGTGATAAGGGCATTTCCAAAAGCCCACTTTATCTTCGCTAGTATGAGGATTACCCTCTTTATCAACACTCCAATACCATTCCCCTTTAGCCTGATCAATAAGATTTGATTTAATAAATACCCAAACTTTTTCTAAGTACTCCAAATATTGAGGATCCTGATTGATCTCATACGCATCCATCAAACCAACCATTGCCTCGGCTTGAGGCCACCAATGTTTATCTGTATCATAATGATCTCCATCTCGTTCGTTAAACAAAGATCCGTCTTTATCTAAACCTTCAGCAAGGGTAATATCGACCAATTTAATGGCTGTTTGTTGAACCTGACTAATAATGGAAGCATCGCCCACAACCAAAGCTGCTTCGTGCATTAGCCAAGCGCCTTCAATATCGTGACCAAACGAAACAGCCGTTGAAAGAACCGACCAATCCATCTCAAAAAACAAGTTAAAATGTCCCGTTTTAGGATCAATTATTTTGTTTTGGAAAAGGGAGATTAAGTTATGAATACTTTTTTTGAGCTGACGATCAGGCCATACACGATACAGATTAGCAAAGGGCTCAAGAATGTGTAAATGCGTATTCATGGATTTAGGCGCATTGGCATCTTTCTTACTCAAGCGCATATCCTCTAAGGGCATCCAATCTTTTGCTAAAGACTCAATATAACCTCCATTTACAAGATCTTTAAATTTATTCTCGAGAATGTAAAATAATTGACGGGCATACTCCAAGCTCTCTCTATTTCCAGTGGCTCTGTTGTACTCTGACAAGGCATATATTCCAAATCCTTGGGCATAGGTTTGCTTTCGGGTATTTACACGCGATGCATTATAATCGATGGCCCATACAAAACCGCCCTCTTCTTTATCCCAAAAATAATTAATGAGATAATCAAAGGCCATATCAGCCATTTTTTTATACTGAGCCAAACCTGTTGCACGATAGGCCGATGAAAAAGACCAAAGAATGCGTGTGTTTAATACCACTCCTTTAGGAGCAAGCACATCTTTGTTTCCAAAATGATCGATGCGACCAATAAAACCTCCGTTTTCGGCATCCAATGCTTCGGTAGACCAGAATTTTAATAAACGCTCTAACTCGGTCGTCATCTCGAGCTTTAAGTCCTTTAATTTTCGAATTACCTTTACGTCTGTCATAGAGCCAAGTACGTTATTCATAAATCTTTATTTTTTTTACATCACCCTTTGTGCTGTGGCACAAAGGGTTGTTGGGTCTTAATCGTTCAATTGACTCATGTGATTGGTATTGGCATCCACCAAATTATTGATGGTTTGCACCGATAAATGCGAATGCAATTTATCTTGTGGCGAATTCATGCAGTAATCAAGCAACTGATCTACTGTAGATGTAGCCACGTGCATACGTGTATCAGATGATGCATAATAGATTTTCACATCACCATTCTCATCTTTTATCCAACCGTTAGAAAACACTACGTTAGAAACATCACCCACACGTTCGCTGCACAATGGCGCAATAAAATGACCATGTGGTTTATGTGTTACCACCCAAGGTTTTGCTAAATCTGTCATAAACATATAAAGAGTATAGCGCAAGCCAGCAGCGGTGTTACGCACACCATGAGCCAATTGTAACCAGCCATGTTTTGTTTTGATGGGAGCTGGCCCTAAGCCATTTTTCACCTCAAAAATGGTGTGATAAGTTTTGGGATCAACAATCAACTCTTCTTTAACTTCGGGATTTTCGATGGTCTCAGATAAACCAAAACCTACGCCACCACCTTTACCTGTATCGATAAAGCCATCTTGCGGACGTGTATAAAAAGCATATTTCCCATCAATCAAATGCGGAAACAGTACCACATTACGTTGCTGACCAGTAGTTGAAATAAGATCTGGTAAACGCTCCCAAGTAATTAAATCTTTGGTACGAGCAATACCAGCTTCGGCTACAGCTCTAGAGGTGTCTCCATCTGGAGCCGTTAAATCCTTACGCTCGGTACAAAACACACCATAAATATAACCATCGTCATGTTGCGTTAATCGCATATCATACACATTGGTGTCGGGTTTGTCTGTTTGAGGCAAGGTTATTGGACGATCCCAAAACTTGAAATTATCAATCCCATTGGCACTTTCGGCCACAGCAAAAAACGACTTACGATCGTTACCCTCAACACGCACCACCAACACATATTTTCCGTTGAGTTTGATCGCTCCCGCATTAAACGTAGCATTAAAGCCAATGCGTTCCATCAAAAACGGATTGGTTTCTTTATTCAAATCAAAACGCCAATGTAAGGGCACATGATCTCGAGTGATAATTGGGTTTTCGTATCTATTATACACCCCATTCACACTAAAAAGTGCTATATTCTTCTTCGATAACAACGTGTTATGTTGTTTTTTAATTTTACCTAAACGTGTGTCAAATAAACTCATATCCTTTATGTATTTTCTGTTCAATAATTTTTACTTTCCTAATTCTACAAACTCATTAAGCAACAACACGTCACTTCGATCTAAAAATGCCTTTGCGTCTGATTCGGCGGCATGGCCAGGGTATGGAAAAAAGAAATGGTTAGTTGACGCATTACGCCACACCATCACATAACTCACATCTTCATTGATTAATGAATCGTTAAGTACAAGACCTAATTTTTGAGTAAACCACACGGCATCAAACACATTACTACATCCTGTTTCGGTAAAAGCAGCTAGTTTCTGGTGCGTTTTAGCCACTTGTATAACCACATGCAATTTTTTAATCACCTCATTCACTCCTGAATCACATTTTAGGTCGTGATAATTATCCATCCCTACAATATCAATCACGTCATCACCCGGATACCAGGTTAAATACTCTTCTTCATTGGAGAAAAAACGATCGGGAGAATAAGCTACCACCATATTGGTTAACCCTTTTTCGTGTCTTAGGTAATTCACGGTAACCCTAAATAACTCTTTGAGTTCATCGGGGCTAGATGTTTTTGAGCCCCACCAAAACCAAGTGCCATCCATCTCGTGCCACGGCCTAAAAATAAACGGTATGGCTTTTCCATCAACTGTTTTTAGTTGTTTTAAGAAATCAGCCAAACGATTGAGGTGCTGAATAAACTGTGCGTGAAACGATCCACCAGGGATAATATATTTAACCACTACCGAATCGCCACTCCACGAACTGGCTTCGTCAATAGCCGAAAACGGATGCCAGCTAAAGGTATTTATGCCACCTTCGAGGTGTACTTTTACAGCTAAGTCTTTGATGGTTTGAAATGGCACACTATCCAGATTGACCCTATGTCCACTTTCAACCCCTCCTAGTTCCCATCCAAACAAGGAGGGGTAATCACCAGCTACACGTTTCACATCCGATTCACCATCCACGTAACTCCAACCTATTCCGTAGGCTAAGTCGTCTTGATGACCAAAAAGCAAGCCTTTGCCTTTGGCCAACTCTAAGCGTTGCAGTAGCTCGTTCTTTGTTGATTGAGATCCATCTGAATGCTTTTGAGAACATCCAAAGAGCATCACAAAAACCCATACCGTGAGTATTGCTATTTTAATAACTTGATTCATTTACATCGTATATTAGAGGATTCTTACTTATACATTTCCAATGCGCTCACTTCTTTATGAAAAAGCGTCATATTATCTTTTTCGAACTCAATAAATTTATCTTTTGCTTTTTGAGTACTGTTGATGTCTGGTATGTATAAACTCTTCTGCTGAGTATCCCAAGGCGCATTAAACCAAGATAACACCCAAGCAATACGCACCTCATTACCACCATCTTTTATGGCACCTAAGATCACATCAGACCAAAACCCTGGGGCACTAGTTACAAAGTCGTTACGATAACCAGTCTCAGCCAAGATGGCAACTTTATTATGCTCTAAAGCAAATTGAGACAAGTTGATCAATTTTGTTTTAAGATCGTTTCTGCTTGGTTCGTAAATATCAAATCCAACCACATCCACATATGCATCACCTGGATAATAAGCCGTATTTAATGCAGCATTGGGCGACCATGCAAACAATACTAAGTTTGATTTTGACTTGATATAATCTACCGAAAGGCGGAAAAATTCAATATATAGTTGGCTAGAGTGGTTTGTTGCTTTAGTCCCCCACCAAAACCAATCGCCATCCATTTCATGAAACAAACGAAACACCACAGGAAAGCCTAAATCGTTATTGATGATACCGATAACCTGATCCATCTCACCATAAAACCACTCACGCGCACCATTTTTGTTATTCACCACATCATACATCAAACTTTTATCTTGTGCTGTTGTAATATCTTTCATGTAAATTTTACGATCGTTTTTACTATACTGATGAAAATCAAACGTAACAACTGACCCATCTTGATACGCTTTTTTGGCTTCATCAATGTGCGCTTGTTTTTGTTTAGCATCTTTATAAAGCATGTAATGAGGATCTATTCCATACACACCTGGATGGCTACCTGTTACATCTTTACAATCGGACGTGATTAAATCGTAGCGTAAACCATTTAATTTAAAGGAAAGTGGGAACTCTTGTCCAAAAATGAATTGGTCGCTAAGAGCTACCTTACCAATATTCTTAAGAAGATTTTTAGTTACCTCACTGGCCTCTGCATCCACAGGAATAAAATCACTAACGTTCTTTACAATGACAAAAAGCTCATCAGAACTGGTTAATCCTTTAGCATCTGTTACAATTAGAGTAATAGTATGTAAACCTAAATTAAGATCTACATTGGCAACCTGAGTGGTAGCAATGGTCACATCACCATCTTTCCATTCAAAAGTAGAAAGAGGGCCTTCCTTATCAGAAGAAAGACTGGCATTAAGATTGGCCTTTACTATTGTAACACCTGCGCCAACGTAGTATGTTTTGTCTTCGCCAGCATTGGCAACAGGCGCAGTGTTTTGAGCTTCGGTAATAGTTACTGTGTAGGTAACTGTTTCGGCACCCTCCTCTTTTAATTCAAACGTGAGAGGTGCAGAGAAATCATTTTTTGTTGTGCTAGATACTTGCTCAACGTTGTTTACATACAGCTTAGACCCCTTTGTGGTTTCAAACACTGCCGTTAATGCTTTTAAATCGGTACCATTTATAACGGTTGCCGTCATTGTGTTTTCGGTGATGTTAAATTCAACATCTTTTAATTCTAAAATACTAAAAGCCGCAATAGCTGCCTGCTTATAAATAGTCACTGTGTGGTTTGTAGAAGAACCATCTTCAGCTCTAACGGTATATGTTACCGGTTTGGAGAAATCATTAATGGTAAACCCCGAAGTTTGGAGAGTGTTACCAATAAAGGTGTAAGATAAGGGAGATACTTCAAACACTGCAGTAAGTGCCGTTACATCCGTCTTTGGCCCTACTTTTGCGTACCAATTATTATTCGCATCCTTATCAAATTTAGCATCTATCTCTTTAACAGAGAAACTTAAGATCTGCGATAAATTGCTCTTAGAATCCTCTTTTTTACAAGAAAATAAAGCAAATAATACCATAAACATAACTAACACTCTCATCTTCTTATACCTTTCTTTTGTTGATAATTATTTACTTTATAAAAGAGGATGTTCACAAGGAACACCCTCTTTGTATTTTCCTAAATAGATTAATATCTAGGGCCATTTGTAATGGTGAATTCATCCATACTAACCACCACTTGATTCAAATCATGTTTAGCAACAATCACTTCAATGCGATCGATGGCTACATCTTTATTTAATCGTTTCAGCGACTTGTAATGCTTACCTATGTCTGTTTCATCTTTACTCCAGTTTTCTAAATCTTCATTAAATAGACTAAACTGTTGAGTTGACCATAAGCCATTGCTATCTGGGAAAAACTTCTTGATCATTTCCAGCTGCCCGTCATATTGGAAAACTCGAACAATCACATATTGTTTTCCTTTACCAATGCCCGAATTAAGCGCAAAAGATAAATAAGGATCTGGGAACATTTTAAGATTAATATCTTTTGTGTCTATCGAAATAGTATTACTCCAATATCCACCCCAAGCACTCAGCGAACCATTATCACCAAATGAGTAGAAATGACTACCATTAAAGGCTTTAATAGGATCTGCTGATGGACGCATTTGATTATCGACAGAACCTATTACAACACCTGCATTTACTTGATCTGGATGGTTTAACACGTTTTCGAAGTCCATTAAGCTAATACGAGCAGGGATATCTGAAGAACCAATAGGATCACCTGGCTTTAATACGCCATCATATTCACCTTCGGTAATTTTCACATAAGCAATATCAATATCTTGTGACGTTCCTGCATTACCCGCTTTAAATGATAATTGAGGTTTGAATTTACGAGCATCAAAAGTTCCACCTTCCCACTTGGCATTCAATGGCTGAGAAATAATCATCCATTCGCCTTCTGTTTTGAACCCATAATCAAAATGACGCCAGTTACCTTGCTGATCGGCTAGTTGGAAATAACCGGCACTACCTACTGGAGTGCGCACTGCAAAGGTGATGTAAGGATTAACCATGGTGGTAATATCAGGTATCACTATACCATCCATTTTCCCTGTTTCTTTATCCCAACCGTAACCAGGAGCACGTAATTTAAAGTACTTGTCGGTATTACCTGGCACATTACTAGCACCTGATTCTACGGTTGCTGTTCCTTCACCTGCGTACAAATGCATTCCATCTTCAAAGTCCCAAATAATCACTTCTTGGTACTCGATAAACGGATAAATAACATTTACATTAGGTACTGCAGGAACCACATTAGGCGATAAACTCTTAAAGCTAACGGTCACTAACTGCCCAACATGTAGTTTCACATCAGCCGCATTAACCAAAATCTTAGTCGGAGTGCGTGTTATAATGGGTACATTTTCATTATTAATAAATACATTAGAAAGCACATCCACATTTTCACCTTCAATAGCAAAAGACAATCCTACAGGAATATCATTTACCTTTCTTACCGTCACTTCTGGATAAACAGGCGAAAGTATCTCAATACTTGCATTTCCACGTTTGTACACATTAAACACTTCCACAGGCCCTTCTTCGAAGATTCGTGGTAAGGTAACGGTCAACTCCGATTCATCAGCACTAACACTAACCACGGTACATTCGGCACCATTAATAGACACGGTTGCATCGGCAAAATTGGCTCCTTTAATCACCAATTGAGAACCAATAGCCACTGCCCCACTCTTCGATAATGACGTAATTTGAGGAACAGGCCAGTTAATATCATAATTCTCTGACCAATCTTTATCTGAACAACTTGTCACAGATAATAACAAACCCATTATCAGCGAGAATAAACTATATTTTAATACTTGTTTCATTTTCGTAAGATTTAGTTATATCCTTTATTTTGACTTAATCCCCATTGATTTACTTCCGACTCGGGAATAGGCATAAGGGGAACCTTCACACCATTAGGGCCATCAATGCATTTGCTTAAACAGTTGGCACGAAGAGATACATTTTCGTATCTTAATTTACCATCGTTATTTAAGAAGGTCGCTTGTTTTTTATCCAACATATCTAAATACTTGCCACGACGCACTAGATCATAGTATCTAAGTCCTTCGTTAGCCATTTCAACACGTTTTTGTTTTAACAACACATCAATCGCTTCATCTTTGTCTGCAGGCAAACTGATATAAGGCAAGTTATTAGCCCATCCTGGCGATTGGTAATTAAGACTACCTTCAACACTACCACGAGCCAATGAACTATTGCGAGCCCGTCTGCGTATTTTTTCAATGGTATTTTCAGCATCTAAGTAGTTTCCTAACTCTATTGAACATTCTGCATCAATAAAAAGAATTTCTGCATAACGCATCAAACGCATGTTGTATTGACTACTCTTGAGCAGACTAGGTATTTCATCGGCCGACAATGCAGTCTTACGATTTAAAAAAGGAGTCATTTGTTCGCTCAATTTATACTTAGATGCCACCCCTTGTACAATACCTCCATTATAGGAAGGTCCATATAAGGTGCTACTCAAACGAGGATCTTCTTTTTCGAAGGCATCAAATAAGTCTTGAGTCGGATTTTGAAACCCCCATCCCCAATCACCACGGTTAGCCGTAAATTGGTTTAGGTTAGTACCCGTTGAGTTAGGCGCTGTTTCCGTACTACCTTCTAACATTTGTAGTTCGAAAATGGACTCGCTGCTATTCTCTCCAATGGTTTCAAAAAGTTGAGCATAATTACTTAATAACGAGTATTGACCTGAACCAATAATCTCTGCTGTTAAGGCTTGAACGGTTTTATAGGTAATGGTTGATTCTACATCCATTCCTATTTGATACATATACAATCGCGCCAAGTAACCTTGTGCAGCTCCTTTAGTAGCACGCCCCAAATCAACCGATCCATACTCCGATTTTAAAGGTAAGCGCTCTGCAGCCATCTTAAATAGATTAGCGGTATATTCATACGTATCGTGTAGAGATGCTCTAGGTATTTTACCAAATTCTTCAGGTGTTACAGGCGCATCAAAAAGAGGCACCCCACCAAATAAACGTGTTAAGTAGAAGTAAAAATAACCCTTTAAGAAGTAAGCCTCTCCTTGCAAACGGCTTTTTAACTCTGCATTAAGTGTACTTTGAGGCAACCATTTAAGCGCAACATTTGCTCTGTAAATACCATCAAAACACTTAATCCATACAGCTTCTAGAACCCCAGAAGAGGTATTCGCACGCCATTCAATCATTTCTTGTATCGAAATTAAATCGGCCTCTTTAGACCCCTTTTCTGAGTCATCAGCTAACAAATCTCCAAAAAAGAATTCGTAATTATGACTTAACCACTGTCCATCTGGACCTGCGCCTTCATTCTGCCCAATCACATCATAGATGCCATTAATAGCCAATATGGCATTATCGGGCGTTTCAAAGAAATTCTCCTCCGTTTCTCTAGCCACGGGTGCCACTTCCAAATAGTCGGAACAACCTGATAGCAGACTGGCCATCATTGGAATAATTAGATATAATAACTTTTTCATCACTGTATACTTTTAGATTAGAAATTAACGTTAATACCACCTGTTAGAATAACTGGAGTTGGATACGTAGCAAAATCTACCCCTGGTGACAATTCACTACCTGAAAGATTACCAACCTCTGGTGTCCAACCTGTATAATTTGTGAATGTGAGTAAATTATCACACGACACATACATACGAATTTTTGATAATTTCAACGACTTAGTAAGGTCCTTTGGTAAGGTATACCCTAACTGAATGTTTCTCATGCGGACATAAGACCCGTCTTCAACATAACGATCAGAGAAACGACCATTTTGATTTTTGTCTGCTACCGTCATACGAGGCTCTGTGCCTGATGGGTTCGTAGCAGAAAAACGATCTAAACGTTCGGTGCGGTAGTTTGATAGCACGCCTGAGGTATTAATCCAGTAGTTCATTCCATTTACGATCTCACATCCAAACACCCCAATAAAAGATGCTTTTAAATCGATGCCTTTATATTCTATGCCAAAGTTAAAACCGCCAGTAAAATCAGGTGCAGCACTACCTAAATAGGTATTATCTTCGCCATTAATAATACCATTACCATCTCTATCTACAAATTTCACATCACCAGCTTTAGCATTAGGCTGAATAACAACACCATCGTTATTAGTATAGCTAGCAACCTCAGCATCAGACTTGAAAATACCTTGTGTTTGTAAACCGTAGAAGTAAGCCATTTCATACCCCGTTTCTGTACGAGTGGTATTCTCTGCATTACCAGACCAACCATTCATTCTACCTCCAGCGATCGCTTCGCCACCTGCCATGTCGGTAATTTCTTGTTTGATAAATGAGCCGTTAAACCCTACATTGTAATTAAATTGCCCAATTTGATCATTCCATCCAACCGTCATTTCAAAACCTGAGTTTTTCATAGATGCCGCATTGACTAACGGACGCCCAGCGCCAATGTAATAAGGAATTGGGCGACTTATTTGCATGTCATTGGTACGACGATCGAACCAATCAACAGAAAGATCTAAACGTTGATCTAAAAACCCAAAATCAACACCAATATTTAGCTGCTCCGACACTTCCCATTTCAAGTCTTTATTACTTAAAATAGCAGCCTTAGCGCCTTCTACTGGTGCACCACCAAACGAATTAGTGTAACCTAATTTCATTAACGACAGATAATTCCAAGGTCCTACTGCATTAGCATTACCAACTTGTCCCCATCCAGCACGTACTTTAAAACGACTAAGAGCCGAAATATTTTGCATGAAAGTCTCTTCTTTCACATTCCAACCAGCAGAAAATGAAGGAAAGTATCCCCAACGGTTGTCTTTGTTAAATTTAGAAGAGCCATCGGCACGCATGGTCACTGTCAAAAGGTATTTGCTTTTATATCCGTAGTTTCCTCTAAAGAAGCCTGATAAAAGACGCTCAGTAGATGCATCACCCATTAATTCAAATAAGGCCGGATCTTTTGATTGATTGAAGTACATTAATTCCTCAACACCAGGCACATTATAACGAGTACCTGCAATATTACTTGTGGTAAAATCCTGTACTTCAGAACCAATAGTAGCATTTATATTATGATATCCTAAATCCTTTACATAGTTGAAATAACCATTCCAAGTAAGATTTCTATTCGTACCACGTTGCTCATACAAAGAACTTAAATCATTCTTTTGATCCACGGCAATTTCGTATTGTTCGTAATAGTTTTTAGTATTGAAAAAGGTCAATTGTCCAGCTCCCATGGTTTTAAAACTTAAACCCTTAGTGAATATATCGTTTAGACTAAGTGTGAAGTTTGTTACCAAACGATGATCGCCTTGTATTTGATCTTTAGACGCGTCGATGGCACGAGCTGGATTAGTTACCGTTACTCCACCCATAAATCGAGACCCATAATAATTTGCAACATCATCCCAGGCGGCGGTCATTGGATCCATACGTATACCCACAGGCAATGAACCAAAGTATGAATCGTTATTATGATTATTCTTCTGATAGGTTGAATAAGAGATATTAGCATCAAAAGTCACATGATCAGAAAAAGTATACTGATTATTTACATACGTGTACAATTTCTTCATTCCACTATTTTTAACAATACCTTCCTGATCAAAATAAGTCAGACCCATATTATATCTACTTGATTCGCTACCCCCACGAGCCGAAAAAGAATAGTTTTGGATAGGTGCAATCTGAAACATCTCATCTTGCCAGTCTGTTCCTTTACTATTGTTAGCAATGGCGTAATCAAGAATACGTAACTCATCTGAAGCAATAGAAGCACCATCATTGGCATAGGCTTCCTTACGTAAAGTTGCAAAATCACTAGCTCCTACCATATCAATGGTGTTAGAGGCCCATTGAACACCGCCATAAGCCGATGCTTCAAATACCGTTTTACCCGCTTTTCCTTTTTTGGTTGATACTAAAATCACACCGTTGGCTCCACGAGAACCATAAATAGCAGTAGCAGAGGCATCTTTCAATATCTCAATACTCTCAATGTTGGCAGGATCTACACTACTTAAATCTCCCATTGGGAAACCATCTACAATATAAAGTGGGGTATTATTACTCCACGATCCAGTACCCCGAATACTAATTTTCATACCTGCACCGGGCTCTCCTGATGTAGATGTAATATTAACACCTGCTACTTTACCTTGCATAGCCTGTACCGCATCAGCAGTAGAAGGTCCTTTTAGGTCGTTTGCGCTAATTTTGGCAACAGCACCTGTTAAGTCACTTTTGCGTAAAGAACCATAACCCACTACAACCACCTCATCAATGTCCAAAACATCGGCAGCTAATAAAATGTTAAATTCAGTTTTGGTTCCCACTACAACTTCTTGTGTTTTAAAACCAATGAATGAAAATACCAGATTTGTATTTTCTGGTGCTAACATTAGTTGAAAATTACCATTAATGTCGGTCACCGTTCCTTTGGTTGTACCCTTAGCAACAACAGATACGCCTGGTAATGTTTCATTGTCTGAATCCATAACCGTACCTTTTATGCTACGTTCCTGACCGTAGGCAGTCCAGAAGGTGGAAAGCATACACAGAATCATGAAAAATTGGAGATTTCGTTTCATAAAATCATTTGTTTAATTAAACCTCTTTAAAATTTAGTATTCTCGAAAATATTACAATTCAAAAGTAGAGGATCGACACTCTGCTATCAAGTAGTTTTACATCTACATACAATACTATTCTATCATTTGTATTATTTTAAACCTTTAGTACTCTACTTTTATAGCACACAGACTTATTCACATATAAGTTACTAAATTCCTAAGACTTGAATCAGACATTGAAGAAAATAATTTCAAACAAACACCCCATAAACACTGTAATTAGGATAGTTTTTGCACTTAATTCACCTTCCACAAGCTCTCAAACGAATTAAATTACTTACTTTTACCTCACACTATTAATACTATTATATCAAAACAGCGCATAACACAAACACAATATCATTATGAAAGATTTGATTCACAGGGAAATAACCCCGCTAAGAAACAATGATACTTTTTTAGTATTTGACCGTCAAAGACCTGTATTTACATTCCCCATTCACTTTCATCCAGAATATGAGATCAACTTTATTTCCAATGCCAAAGGTGGTAAACGCATTGTTGGTGATCATATTGGTGTTATCGAACAAAAGGAATTAGTGATTGTAGGCCCAAACCTTTATCACGGATGGGAGAACTATAAAAACACCAAAGACTCCCCCTTTCATGAAATAACCATTCAATTTCCTAGAGAGTTATTCCCCAAGGAACTACTAGATAGAAACATCCTAAAACCAATTAGTGAGTTACTTAACAATGCTAATAGAGGTGTGTTATTTTCGCAGGACACGATTAATCAAGTTGAAGGTAAACTTTTGGCACTTAGTCAAAAAAGAGGTTTTGATAGTTTTCTTGAATTTGAATCTATCTTATACGACTTGGCTATTTCCAGAGACCAACAGTTACTTACCAACATCTCGTTTCAGAGACAAAACGATTTTCACAATAGCGAACGCCTAGAGAGTATCTATAAATATGTAAAAGAAAACTATAGTCATAAAATTAAATTGGACGACGCCGCTAAGCATGTAAACATGACTGTCATTTCCTTTAGTCGCCTGATAAAACAACGCACGGGCAAGTCGTTTATCGAATTTGTAAATGAAATACGACTTGGATATGCCACGCGCTCACTTATCGATACTAATAAAAGTGTAGCGGAGATATGTTACCACTGTGGATTTAATAACATATCAAACTTTAACCGCATCTTCAAAAAGAGACAAGGATGTACCCCTTCAGAGTTCCGCATCAACTTTGTAGGCACTCGAAATGTATTGTAGATGCGAACTAAATTTTCATTCCAAGAACAATATAAATAAACCAACACGAGGTATTAAACAGTGTTTAATACCTCGTTTTGGTTTACATCTAAAAGCACCAATTATCTCTTCAACAACTTGGTAGTCGTTAGAGTATTATTCTGATTTTTAACCTGAATCATATAAATATCACTTGGCAACTCTGCCACATTTAGACGTATAGAATAGGCACCATCTGCTTTATAATCCATCACAAGTTGTCCCATGGTGTTATAAACTTTGATGAATTCAATGGCACTTACATCTTCAACATACACAAAGTCAGTAGCTGAATTTGGAAATACACGTAATGAATAGGATCCGTTAACATTCTGAACGGTTGAAATACCTGGCGTGTACATCTTTGCAATCGCCTTATCCAAATAAGTAATTCGCACATCAATCCACGTTTTTAATTTAGTCACTTCACCAGCATAGGTTGTGGGAGGTGTTTCCATCTCAGGTGTACCAACGTTTTTGCCTAGTATATCCCATTTGGTATAATGCCTCACTTGAGCCTCATCTACTAAGGTCTGAATAGAATCGATGTAATGATTGAGATACGAAGTACTTAAAATTGTATTACGCAGATCGAAATAACGATCGTGTAATTGATTGGCAAATAATGGATCTTGCAACAAACATTGGTGGACAAAATAATTACACAATTGGTGTTAAACAACTTATCCTAATGAATAATCCTTAAACCTAATTTTAAACAAACAGACACGATCGCAAATGACTAGAATAAACTCATTTTTATTCTCGGCATAAGGTGTATCGTTTATAAATAGCGCTAACTTTGAAAAAAACAAAAATGGATCCACAGATACTTATTAAACTAACCACCATGCAAATGCCTTTTGGTAAATATAAGGGACGAATATTGTGTGATTTACCAGAACACTATTTGGTGTGGTTTCAGCAAAAGGGTTTTCCAGAAGGACAGCTGGGGATGTTGCTTTATACCCTTTACGAGATAAAATTAAATGGTTTAGAATACCTTCTTAAGCCATTACGAAAATAAAAAACGAGTTTCGAACACATCGAAACTCGTTTTTTATTCAATTTATATAAATGTTTATAACCGCCTTGCTTATTTTTTATTTAACAGTTGAGAAAACATATCTTTCCCATTTACAACTTTGATTAAATACATACCTTTAGGTAAGTCACTAATTGATATTTGATTTTCATTTCCAACCAAAGCCTGCTGTTTAATAAGACTCCCAGCCATGCTATATAACATAAAAATAGCATTAACATCTTTTTGCGCAGAAAAATTTACATTAACCACATCACTTGCTGGATTTGGGTAATATGAAATATACTCATCCGCCTCAACACCATCAACAGACGAAGGGTTGGAAGGATCAACTAGTTGATAAGCATGCACCCAATCTACATACATGGTATTAATGGTGTTATCTGACAGATCAGCTTTATTAGCTACACCACAAAACCAAGAGGCATCATCTGGATTTGTCCACAAATCCCAAATCACATTCTGACTTCTGGTAAAAGGTCTTGTTGTTGTTACCTTGCCTGTTTCATCACCATTTAAATAAAACTGTACGTTATTAGCATCCTTCCACCACATACCTAATGTATGAAATTTCTCATTCCACTTCACCCCTTTCATAGGATTACTATCTGGCAGATTACGATTGTCAAAATTGCCTTTATTTCTCTCTGTGACACTATTTTCCACCAAAAAATACTGAGAATGCATCGTATAAGCCCAATCTGCAAACTCAGGCTTTGATGGATTGGATACATTCTCACAAATATCAATCTCATCTCTATCGGCATCATTACCATTATTTAACCAAAAGGTATTGTAAGCAGATATATGTGCAGTTCTCATACTACACTCAATATACATTGGGAATTTAGTTTGTGCTTTAGACTGAACTCTTGAAGAAATAAACCACCTATCAGCTACGTTATGAAACGTAGCTTTGATCCACAACTTACCATCTGTCACGCCAGAATTGTCTTCTATCATTCTATTGGGGGCTACATAATTCCAAGTAGGCTTTTCCCACTTAGTTACATCAAAAGTGTCAAATTCATCAGTTAATTCCGGTAAAACTCGCCATTCTAAACCAACTGGAGCGGTAGGTTGCGCAAAAGACGGCAATACACCTACACAACACAAGGCTATGTAAGTGATAAACTTTGATACGTGTTGATTTTTCATAATTATCTTGTTTTTAGTTGTTTCCTACTTTAATACTTTGTTTCCACAAAAAAGTTTCTATTACTCTTAACTTATTAACAAATAGAGATCTTAAATCACAAAAATTTCATCCAAAATAAAACTTATCAACATTAAACAACTATCTCTATAGGCTTTGAGTCGCAAATTAATGTTTATTTTGGATTTATGAATAAAACAAATAGGTTTTAAACACATCAAGTCTCGTTTTTTATTAAGTGCATTGAGATTCGTTATTTTACCAAATACCAATTTCCTTCATAAAACTTATAGATAAAAAAAAGGGTATCTACCGAATAGATACCCCCAATATTATTTTCATTAACAACCTTACAGCTTAACCACCTTCTGTGTTCCTCTAACGAATCCATTACGAACGGTTACAAAATAAATATCATTTGGTAAATGGCCAATAAATATTTTGTTTTCCTGACTTTGCAATAGTTCAGTTTTTACTAATTGACCTAATTTATTATATACCTCAACGCAAGCACCAGAAGCAATAGGTGAGCCTAAATTCACATTTAACTCATCAGTTGTTGGATTGGGGAAAACGTTAAAAACTAAAGCATCAGCACCCACTCCTAAAACAGCTGTTGATTCTTCTTCTAACTTATATGTATGCACCCAATCTACAAACATTGTGTTTTTAGTATCATCCTGAAGATCTGCAACTTTTGGAAGACCTCCAACCCAAGATGACTCCTGTGACCATACATCCCAAAGTATCTTCATGCTTCTTGTAAACTCCCACTTATCATCTGTAATTACAATAGTACCTGCCTCATCTCCATCTAAATAAAACTGTATATTACGCGAATCTTTAAACCAAATACCAATGGTGCGGTACGACTGCCCCCACGGCTCACCTTTTTTAGGATTATCAGCAGGTAAATTGTTGTTATTAAAATTAGCATGCTTTCTTTGCGTAACACCGCCTTTAGCCACAAAATACTGAGAAGCTAATTCTGTTTTCATATAGTCCTTGCCAGCCATTGAAGGATTTGGGTTACTCTCACACATATCAATCTCATCACGCCCGTTAATATCTCCATTATTCAACCAAAACGTATTGTAACATGATAGCATATTGGTTTTCATACTACACTCCATATACATGGGGTAAGTAATCATGGTTTTAGACACAATACGAGAACTGTTAATCCACCTTTCAGCTCCCTGATTATAAGTAGCTTTAATCCAAAGCTTACCATTACTTACACCACCATTTTCTGCAACCATGTGTGTAGGTATAAAAGGTTGCTCAGCAATATTAACCTGATAATCCCATAATTCATAAGCCCACTTGCTACCATCCCAAGAATCAAACTCATCAGTCATAGCTGGTACTGCAACCCATTTTTTACCTGCAGGAGCAGTTGGCTGTGCAAAAATTGAAGTGATGGTTGTAAGGTTAATAATAGCCAAACAAACGAGCGATAGAATGTAATTTTTCTTCATAACTAACATTTAATATTAAACAAAATACCCAAACACCTAAAAAATCATTATCTGTTTAGTAATATTTGCACAAAGGTAGGGTAAATATTACTAAACACAATGAATTAACCACATAAGACTAGCTCAACTAAAAATATTTCACTATTAGCTTTAGGATGGTCGGAAATAAATGTCAATCGAGTAGGTAGGGGAATTACTTCCCTGCCCTTTCACACCACCGTACGTACTCTGGTATACGGAGGTTTCAAATCAACTTTATAACAGACTGTATTTAACCGACATATTAAACAAACCTAATACTTCGAACCATTTTAGGTTCATCGCTTGAAGAACTTGTGGACATCTTGATTTACGCCACCATCCTTTGCCCGAAAGGGCAAAAATCCGACTTTGCC
>QKIO01000198.1 GCA_003251015.1 Bacteroidales bacterium | reverse complement strand
ACCTTAATCACACGCGGCTGATACTCCAACACATCGTTAGCACTGAGCACACCCCCTTTTATCACTCGGCAAAAAATACCTTCTATAGGCATCACACAATCGCCAATAAGTTTCATTATTTCACAACCGTTGTGGCACTGCTTACCAATTTGAGTCACCTCTAGTTCAACGTCTTTAGACACAAAACGATCTAAAATATTGGTTTCGTGAAGAACAATACCTTCAGTGGTTATATTTTCGGCAAAAACACCCATATCTAGTTTAGTACCTTCCTTTTTGGCTTCCATCTTACGGTAGCTCTCAATACCCAATAAACTAATCTGACGGTGCCAGTACCCAGCGTGTGCATCGTTCACAATGCCCGTTTCGTTGATGGTAATCGAAGACACCGGTTTTTTAACGGTGCCTTTTTGGTCTGACGTATTTAGTGATACTATTTTTATCGAACTCATACCTATTCTTTTGTTTTTTTGAGTAAAGTAACATCGCTTATCACCATGGTTTTATCCACCGCCTTACACATATCATAAATGGTTAGTAGAGCCACACTCACCGCAGTCAGCGCCTCCATCTCAACACCCGTTTTACCAATACATTTTGATAAAGCAGTGGCTTTGATGCCAGTATTTAGCACCTCAAAACTCACATCTACTTTGGTTAATTGGAGCGGATGACACAAGGGAATTAGGTTTGATGTTTGTTTAGCACCCATAATACCCGCTATGCGAGCGGTAGCTAACACATCTCCTTTTTTTAACGAATTGGCCTTCACCTGTTCTAGTGTTTCGGCTGTGAGGCTTATAAAACCACTGGCTACAGCTTCGCGTGTTTGATCTGGTTTAGATGAAACATCCACCATATTGGCTTCACCTTTTTCGTTGATGTGTGATAATTTGTTCTCCATAATTGTAATTTGAAGCACTTATATTATTGTGTTTGATGGTTATCCACCAATATTATAAAATCCATGATTACTGCTTCCCAAACCTCGTTCGGGTTTGGCTTCTAAGGCACGATAAAAAGCAGTCTCAATGCCCAATTCTTTCACATTATAACCCTGATTATTAAACAAACAAGGTTTAATATTTCCATTTGCCATCAGACGCAAGCGATTACATGTCTTACAGTTACCACTCTCACCACCTTCTACCTGCTTAAAATCACCCACCTTCAAGTCCATTTGGTGGATGTAACGAATTTTCAAACCCAACTCATCACAATACTGTTTCAAAAGGGCTAAATCAGCAACATCAGGCTCTTTAGCTTTCACCACATTTATTTTTATAGGTGATAAACCAGCCGCTATAGCAGCCGCAATACCTTCTTTAACGGCTTCAATATCACCCCCACGGGTAATGGTTTTAAACTTCTCGGCTGAAAAAGTATCCAAACTGATGTTCACGCGAGTTAAGCCTGCTTTTTTGAGGTCTGCAGCATATTTACTTAAAAAAATGCCGTTGGTGGTCATATTAATCTCCTCAATACCTGGCACCTGATGAATCATCTCCACCAAACCAACAATGCCTTTTCGCACCAAGGGTTCGCCACCCGTCAAACGTATTTTTTTGATGCCAAATTTTTCGGCACCCACTTTTACCACTTCAGCTATTTGCTCAAGCGTAAGAATGTCGTCATGACTCATCAACTCAATGCCTTCGGCGGGCATACAGTAAGTACAGCGCAGGTTACAACGATCAGTAACCGAAATGCGTAAGTAACTAATTTCTCTTTTAAAACGATCTAACATCAACCACCTCTCCCTTTTTAAAGTCAGCCACACCAAGAGGCATTAACACCAAACAATTAGAATTAATAAGGGCATTGATATGAGCCGCGCCATGGTATTCGACAGGCGTAACGCTTCCATCACCATTTAAACGAGCAGGCATAAACAACAAACGGTCGGTTTTGTTACGATGATAGTCTTGGGTTAGAGCCGCTTTGGTCATCAACGGTTTCCATTTATAACCTTCCAAAGCCAATAGAAAGGGTTTTAAATACAAATCAAATTGAATAAATGACGAGGCAGGATTTCCCGCACAACCGATACAATACTGATTGCCTTTACGAGCAAAAATAATGGGTTTACCAGGCTGTATGGCCGAACGAGTTAGTATAATCTCAAACCCTAATTTTTCAATCACTTCGGGGATAAAATCAAAATCACCCACCGAAACACCGCCCGATAAAATAATAACATCACTCACTTCTAGAGCCTTGGCAATTTTCTGTTGTGTTTCATCAATGTTATCGCGAATAATACCACGGTACTCACCAGACAAACCTAACTCCGCCAATTGAGCAATCATCTGAGTAGAATTGGAATTGCGTATTTGGTGTGACAGTGGCTTCTCATTGGGCTCAACCAATTCGCTACCCGTGGCAAAAACAGATACGCGGGGTTGTTTATACACCGTTAAGTCCACCTCGCCTGCGCCTGCCAAAATAGGTAAATGTTTGGCTGTTAAAAACGTACCAACAGGCAAAGCCATATCACCTACTTTCACATCTTCGGCGGTATAACAGATATTAGCTTTTGTATTTCCAGTGATGCAAAACACCTTATTATTAGGACGTTCTTCAATCACCTCTTTCATCACCACGCAATCGGCACCATTGGGCACCACAGCACCAGTCATTATTTTAGCACACTGATTTTTACCTATTGTAAGCTCTGGTTTTTTACCCGCAAAGATGGTCTCAATCACCTCCAACTCATTGCTTATATCTTCCATACGACAGGCATATCCATCCATGGCTGATTTATCAAACGGAGGAATATTCATATCGTAGGCCGTATTACCAGCCAATACACGCTGATGCACCTGAGTTAATTTCACTTTTTCGGTTCCTAAGATACTTGCATTTGAAAGTATCAATGCCAACGCCTCACGAAATTCTATCATCTTATTGGTATTTTATCTATATTGAATGGCAGTAATATGCAACTCGCCACAAAACTAATTTAATTGAAGCAATTTTGCAAAAATGAGCTTGTTCTTTAAAGGATAGTTACTAACACGCTGCATTTAACACCCTCAATTATTTGACTATCATCAAAGGCTAACGCGGGGGAGGTTAACGCGGTGAAAAGTTACTTAAAAGAACTACGAATCAAGAATGAAACCTCTAGTAATTACCCTTGGCCAAACACCTACTTAACTTGTTGATTTAAGAAATCGATAAAAACAGCTCGCTCCTCGGGCTTTAAAAAAGCGGGCAAATCTAGATTATCAACCTTCTTCACGCCCAGTTCAGGCAATAGACACAAAGCTCTTAGAAGACTTAAGAATTGATTGTTTTCGGATGAAGACACCTCAACATGAAGCGCTTTTTTCAAGTCTAACGGAGCCTTGGATAGTCTAGTGGGCACTGGGTCGCTGGACGCTTGTATGGTGATGAGTACCGAATCTATTTTGAGTTCTACATGTGCCTTTACATAACGTAAATCCGCTAACTCCCTAGGCAGCACACTCACGTTATTAAGAGTTGAATCCTCTTTTGCATTTAAAACAGGCTCCTTATGCACCCCAATACCAAAACAAACACTCACTTTCGGCTGCTCGGCTGCTAATCGTTGTTTGAGTTCAGAAAGCGCTACTGTGACACCCAAGCGACCTGT
>QKIO01000275.1 GCA_003251015.1 Bacteroidales bacterium | reverse complement strand
GGGGATGTGTTTCTGTTAAATCAGGTGTTTGCAAACAATCTAACCATTCTTGACTCAGACGTGTGCTTAAAACTTCGGGCGACTCAAGTCCCAATTTTCGCCACAAACGTAAGGTCTCTCTATCACCAGAGGCCGACAAACCCGAGTCCAACAATAATTCGAAGGCTATATCTGCCAAATGTTGCATGAGTTCTAAATAGCCATCTTGCGCCTCTTCAAACATTGTTGTTTGTTGTCCTTTGAGATACGCATCCACTGTCAAATAAGGAAGTGTTAGGACTTCCGAACAGCCATCTAAACAGGGGAATTCGACACCTTGATGCATGTAAGTCACCTCATTATGCTGCACCTGACGTCCTAAAGGAAACAAACGACAAGCCAAGGGACGCCCCTGATGCACACTACAACCCATTCCATCTACATAAAGACCGCAAGCAGACTTATTGCGTTTATCCTTAAACCCATTGAAACGCAAGCGAGTGCCCCCCAAATCACAATAACAAGCTCTAAACTCTTGTGCACTAATGCCTTTTGCCTTGGCAAGACAATTCAGCTCCCAAGGGTTTAGTAACACCTGATTGCCAAAACAGCAGATACCCACTCTGGCACAAGTGAGTGGTAAGCTATGGTTTAGTTTGAGTTTAGTGGTTTGCATCACATCATTAAAATTTATAGTAAACACAAAGATAGGTGCAAATCACCATCTACAAGCTCTATCTTATTAGGAAAAATGCACCAATCACTACTTATACCCATTTATTGAACTCTTTAAAACAAAAAAAGCCACACTTTTTTAAATGGTAGCTTTTATTGTATTTTTAGTTCTTATTTGTTTTTTTAACTTGAAGAAAAAACACTCAAGTGGAAGTAGCGATAATATTTACCATTTTGTGCCTTGCCTTTTGTGAATTTCAGTCTATTCGCTTAACGTTTACTCAAACAGTCCTTTTTCTGTCTAAAAAAAATAACTACTTAATCATTCATTTTCATCAGACACATCACTATGAAATACATACTCACTTTAGCAGCCTTATTAATAGGTGGTTTACTCGCCATTCAAGGGAGCATTAATGCCCAACTATCAGGATATTTAAGACATCCACTACAAGCAGCTTTAGTAAACTTTATGGTAGGCACCTGTTGTTTAGTATTGGTAAATATTTTGCTTAGAACCGAATTGCCAAAAACAGCACAACTCACCAACATTCCCATTCATTTATATATAGGAGGTGTTTTTGGGGCTTTGTTTGTTAGTTCTGTAGTTATTTTAATTCCAAAGATTGGCGTAGCGACCATGTTGGCAGCAACTATTGGGGGACAAATGGCTATTGCAAGTATTATTGACCACTACGGATTCTTTAACGTACCTATTCATCACCTGTCTTTTGGCAGAATTGGAGGGATATTTTTAATCTTAATCGGCATTTTTTTAATCCGTCGATTTTAGTGATTAAAGAAAAATTACCTTAATAATACCTTGATTACTCATGTATTGAGGGATGAAATTGAACCTACTCAAAACACAAAAACATCAATACCCTTGATTATCATGCTCAATAACAGCTATAAAAAGCCTTAAAAATTTCCTCTATTCCTATTAAAGCCTTACTTTTGCGACTTGGAAAAAACAAACAGTTACATTATGGCAGATAAAAAAAATCAACTGTTATTTAGTGAGTTTGCTCCCATCACAACCAAAGAGTGGATGGACAAAATTACGGCAGATTTAAAAGGTGCAGACTTTGAAAAGAAACTAATGTGGAGAACCAACGAAGGTTTTTCGGTACGTCCTTTTTATCGTTCTGAAGATTTAGAAACACTAAACTACCTGAACACTCAACCTGGTGAATTTCCGTATGTTCGTGGCAACAACGCCACAAGCAACACATGGTTAATACGCCAAGATATTGTTGTGAAAGATGTTAAAGCAGCTAACGAAAAAGCTTTAAATCTTCTAACAAAAGGTGTAGATAGCTTAGGGTTTATATTTGAAGATGAGGCTCTGATTACAGAAGCTAATCTAGAAATTCTACTAAAGAATATTACTTCTGACAATGTAGAATTAAACTTCGAAACCAAACATGGCAACCGCCGTTTGGTAGATGCAGTGGCAGTTGTTTTAAACAAGTCAAACCGCAATCTAGCAGCAGTAAAAGGTTCGATTAACTTCGACCCAATTGGCAGTTTAACAGTAAAAGGAAAGATGTGCGCTCCTGTTGCAAAAGCAATGGAAAACACAAAAGAGATTCTGGAAGCAACCAAAAACTTACCTCTATTCAAAACCATTGGTGTTAATGCCAAACATTTCAATAATGCGGGTGCAACATCAGTACAAGAGCTAGCTTTTGCCCTTTCTATGGGTAATGAATACTTAGCACAACTAACTGAATTAGGTGTAAACGTAAACCAAGTAGCTAGTTCTATTAAGTTTAACTTTGGTATTGGTGGTAACTACTTTATGGAGATTGCTAAATTAAGAGCAGCTCGTTTATTGTGGTCACAAATAGTAAAAGAGTACAACCCAACTGGTGTTGAAGTATGCAAAATGCACATTCATAGTGAAACATCAGCCTGGAACAAAACCATCTTTGATGCAAACGTTAATATGTTACGTACTCAAACTGAAGCGATGTCAGCCAGTTTAGGAGGTACGCAATCAATGACGATTACACCATACGATGCGTTATATAAAACATCAGATGATATTTCTGAACGTATCGCACGCAACCAACAACTTCTACTAAAAGAAGAAGCTCATTTCGATCAAATTGTTGATGCATCGGCAGGTTCTTACTATATCGAAAACCTAACAGACAGCCTTATCACTGAAGCTTGGAAGTTATTTGTTCAAGTAGAAGAAAAAGGTGGTTATTTAGCTGCCCTTAAAGCTGGTTTCGTACAAGGATTGATCAAAACAGCTGCTGACACCCGTCGTAAAGCAGTTGCTAACCGTCGCGAAAATATTTTAGGCACGAACCAATTCCCAAACATAGGTGAAATTATGACACCAAAAGTGGACGCTACTGTTCTTGCTAAATCACCTCGCTCAAGTGTAGAGCCTATTGAGTTATTCCGTGGTTCGGAAGAATTTGAAAAACTACGTTTTGCAACTGAAAAATCAACTAAAAGACCAAAGGTGTTTATGTTGACTTACGGACATTTAGCAATGCGTTTAGCTCGTTCGCAATTCTCGGGCAGTTTCTTTGGTTGTGCTGGTTACGAAATTATCGACAACCTAGGCTTTAAAACCATTGAAGAAGGTGTTGAAGCTGCGAAAAAAGCGCAAGCCGACATCGTAGTGCTTTGTAGCTCTGATGAAGAGTATGCAGAAGCAGCACCAAAAGCTTTTGAACTATTAGGCAAAACGCCTTTAGTCATTGCTGGAGCACCTGCTTGTACTGATGAGTTAATTGCCAAAGGAATTACAAACTTTGTGAATGTACGTTCTAATGTGCTTGAGACACTTCAAGGATTTAATGCATTACTTAGCATATAGGATCAAACACTGAGACACAAAGTCACAGAGTTTTTTTTAACCGAAAGGATGAATTAGCAAGAGTATAACCAACTCACTAGCGAGATAATCGCAGCAGCCATTGAAGTTCATAAGGAACTGGGGCCTGGTTTGTTAGAGTCTGTTTACGAAGAATGTATGCTTTTTGAATTATCAGAAAGAGGCATTAAAATAGAAAGACAGGTTAAATTACCTCTTACTTATAAAGAAAGAGAACTCAATAAAAGCTTTGTGTTGGATCTGTTGGTGGAGGGTAGTGTTATAGTTGAGATTAAAGCTGTTCAGCAATTATTGCTTGTTCACGAAGTTCAACTGGTAACTTATCTCAAACTATCAGGCAAAAAACTGGGATTATTAATAAATTTCAATGAATCAACCTTGAAACAAGGAATCCGAAGAAGAATACAAGGTAAACTATAATTCTCCGTGCTTCAGTGTCTCTGTGTTGAATAAAAATTTAAAAGATGCGACCAAAATTTAATAACATAGATTTCAAAACCAAACCTGGGTCTACGACAGACATCAAGGAATGGGAAAAAAAGAATGGTGTAACAAAAAACATTGTAACGCCTGAGCAAATATCGGTTAAACCAGTTTACAGCAAAGACGATTTAGCAGGTATGGAGCATTTAAATTATGCTGCTGGATTACCTCCGTACTTACGTGGACCATACTCTGGTATGTACGCCACACGTCCTTGGACTATTCGTCAGTATGCTGGCTTTTCTACCGCAGAAGAGTCTAATGCTTTTTACAAACGTAACTTAGCGTCTGGTCAGAAAGGCCTTTCGGTAGCATTCGATTTAGCAACTCACCGTGGTTACGATTCAGATCATGAACGTGTAGTAGGTGACGTAGGTAAAGCTGGTGTTGCGATTGATTCTATTCTCGACATGAAGGTATTATTTGATGGTATTCCATTAGATAAAATGTCCGTATCGATGACGATGAATGGTGCTGTGTTACCCATATTAGCATTTTACATTGTTGCTGGACTAGAGCAAGGAGCTACCTTAGAGCAGCTTTCAGGAACTATCCAAAATGATATCCTGAAAGAATTTATGGTGCGTAACACCTACATCTACCCACCAGAATTTTCGATGAAGGTGATTGCTGATATTTTTGAGTTCACCTCACAAAAAATGCCTAAGTTTAACTCTATTTCAATTTCGGGATATCACATGCAAGAAGCAGGTGCTACAGCTGATATTGAACTAGCTTACACTTTGGCTGATGGATTAGAGTACCTTCGTTCTGGAGTTGCTGCAGGATTAGATATTGATGCATTTGCTCCTCGTTTATCTTTCTTCTGGGCTATTGGCATGAACCATTTTATGGAGATAGCTAAAATGCGTGCAGGTAGAATGTTATGGGCGAAGATTGTAAACAAGTTCAATCCAAAAAACCCAAAATCATTAGCTTTACGTACACATTCTCAAACATCGGGATGGTCATTAACAGAACAAGATCCGTTTAACAACGTTGGTCGTACTTGTATTGAAGCCATGGCTGCTACGCTTGGGCATACTCAATCGTTGCACACCAATGCCTTAGATGAGGCGATTGCTTTACCAACTGATTTCTCGGCACGTATTGCTCGTAACACACAAATCTTTATTCAGGACGAAACTCAAATCACCAAGGCTATTGATCCTTGGGCTGGTTCGTACTATGTAGAGTCGCTAACCAAAGAGTTAGTTGACAAAGCATGGGCACTGATCGAAGAAGTAGAATCATTGGGTGGTATGGCTAAAGCTATTGAGTCTGGTATTCCAAAACTACGCATTGAAGAAGCGGCTGCTCGTACTCAAGCTAAAATAGATAGTAAAACTCAAACCATTGTTGGCACCAACAAATACCGTTTAGAGAAAGAAGATCCAATCGATATTTTAGATGTAGATAACGTAGAGGTTCGTAGATCACAGATTGAGCGTCTAAACACCCTAAAAGCAAATCGTAATGAAGCCGAAGTACAAGCTGCACTCGCGGCTATTACTAAAGCGGTGGAAACGAAACAAGGAAACTTGCTAGAATTAGCTGTAGACGCTGCACAAAAACGTGCTTCATTGGGTGAGATTTCTTATGCTTGCGAAAAAATTGTTGGTAGATATAACGCCGTGATAAGATCTATTTCAGGAGTGTACAGTGCCGAAGCTGGCGATGACAAAGTGTTTGCCGAAGCTCAGAAGTTAGCAAAGGATTTTGCTGCTAAAGAAGGTCGTCAACCACGTATTATGATTGCTAAAATGGGTCAAGATGGACATGACCGTGGAGCTAAAGTAGTAGCCACAGGTTATGCAGACATCGGTTTTGATGTGGACATGGGTCCATTATTCCAAACGCCTGCTGAATCAGCCAAACAAGCTGTGGAGAATGACGTTCATGTTGTTGGTGTTTCTTCTTTAGCTGCTGGTCACAAAACATTGGTGCCTCAGATCATAGCTGAATTAAAGAAACTAGGACGTGAGGATATCATGGTTATTTGTGGGGGTGTAATTCCAGCGCAAGACTATCAGTTTTTATACGATGCTGGTGCTGTAGCTATATTTGGCCCTGGTACTTCTGTAGCGCAAGCTGGTAAAGACATCTTAAACCTATTAATTCAAGGTCAAGAGTAATATATTGAGTAAGCATTACTGCTTA
>QKIO01000001.1 GCA_003251015.1 Bacteroidales bacterium | reverse complement strand
CACCACCAATTCGGAATTGTTTAAATCCTCTAGGTGACGATACCTATTCACACCTCCAAAACCAGCCCTTCGTATACTATTAGGAATGCTGTCAGCCATGAAGATGGTTCGATAAATATTTTCATCTCTTAGCTGAATGTCATCAAGCACAGTTTCTACCTGGGCTATTTTTTTGTTTAGGATGTCGTATTGAGCTAATATTTGTTGTAGTTCGCGTGCTTGTTTTTTCTCACGTGGACTTTCAAATACGTAAGGGTAGATGAAGTAGGTAATTAAACTCACTGAAGTATAGATGGCAGCAATGCGTGCATAGTGCTTAATACCTCTTTCGATCTTGTCGTAGCTAAGAGATTCGGAATTGTATTTGTACTTTACAATCGCCATTGTAATAGAATTTTAAAAAAGTAGAAAATTATTAACTGAAATGCTCAAATTTAGGGAAATAATCTAACTTTGCAAGGTTTTTTCATTTTTTACAAAATTCATTGAAATAATACTACTATAAATTATGATGACAGCATCGGAGGTAAGAACTAGTTATTTAGAGTTTTTTAAGACAAAACAACACAGTATTGTGCCTTCAGCGCCAATGGTAGTTAAGAACGACCCCACGCTTATGTTTGTTAATGCTGGGATGAATCAGTTTAAAGATATTTTCTTGGGTAATGCACCTGCACAGTCGTTACGTGTGGCTAATTCACAGAAATGTTTAAGGGTTTCGGGTAAACACAACGATTTGGAAGAGGTAGGGCATGATTCGTACCATCATACCATGTTTGAGATGCTTGGAAACTGGTCGTTTGGTGATTATTTTAAGGCTGATGCCATTGCGTGGGCTTGGGAGTATTTAACAGAAGTGTTAAAGATTGATAAAGATAAATTATATGTGTCGGTTTTTGAAGGAAGTGCAGATGACAACCTTCAGCGTGACGATGAGGCTGCTAAATATTGGGAAGAGCGTGTGCCTGTATCACGCATTATAAATGGCAACAAAAAAGATAATTTCTGGGAGATGGGCGATTCAGGTCCATGTGGCCCTTGCTCTGAGATACACGTTGATTTGCGTTCGCCCGAGGAACGTGCCAAAATTGATGGTGCGACTCTAGTAAATAATGACCATCCTGAGGTTATTGAAATATGGAACCTTGTTTTTATTCAATTTAACCGAAAAGCAAATGGTGAATTAGTGCCTCTGCCCGATAAGCATGTGGATACAGGTATGGGTTTTGAGCGTTTATGTCGTGTGGTTCAAAATAAAAAGTCGAACTACGATACCGATGTTTTTTCACCTATCATTAATAAAATAGCGTCATTATCAGGTTTAGAATATGGTAAATCAGAAGAGGTTGATATAGCCATGCGTGTTTTGGCCGATCATGTGCGCACCATTTCATTTTCTATTACCGATGGTCAGTTGCCATCAAACAATAAGGCTGGTTATGTGATACGTCGTATTTTGCGTCGTGCAGTGCGTTATAGTTATACCTTTTTAAATGTAAAAGAGGCTTTCATTTATAAGTTGATTGACACCTTAATAGAGGTGATGGGTGCATCTTATCCCGAATTAGTGGCTCAGCGTGAGTTGGTGTCTAAAGTGGTGAAGGAAGAGGAAGAGTCTTTCTTACGCACTCTAGCTACTGGCATCTCTATGTTAGATAAGATTATGGCCGAAACAAAGGCGCATAACTACAATGTAGTAAATGGTAAAACTGCCTTTGAATTATATGATACATTTGGATTTCCCCTTGATTTAACAGAGCTAATCTTAAAGGAAAACAACTTGGTGGTGAACCGTCGGGAGTTTGAAGAGGAAATGCAAAAGCAAAAAGATAGAGCCCGTAATGCAACAGCTATTGAAACCGATGATTGGGTGGTTTTGCAGCCTGATGATAAAGAAGAGTTTATTGGATATGACTTTTTGGAAACCGAATTGTTTATTACTCGCTACCGTAAGGTGAAGGCGAAAAACAAAGAGCTTTATCAGTTGGTGTTTAATATTACGCCGTTTTACGCCGAGAGTGGCGGTCAGGTAGGTGACACAGGTTATATTCAACAAGGGGATGAAAAAACCTATATCGTTGAAACCAAAAAAGAAAACAACTTGATCGTGCATCATGTGGATAAATTACCCTCGACTTTAACGGCTACGTTTAAGGCACAGGTGGATGCCACTGCCAGACAGTGCATAGCCAATAATCATACAGCCACTCATTTATTACATCAGACCTTACGCGAAGTATTGGGCACACATGTAGAGCAAAAAGGTTCGTTGGTACATCCTGATTATTTACGTTTTGATTTTGCTCATTTTCAAAAGCTTTCTGCTGAAGAAATACTTGAAGTAGAAACCATCGTAAATCGTCGCATTCGTGCCAATTACAAATTGGAAGAAATGCGTGATATTCCACAGGCTAAAGCGGTAGAACTAGGTGCTGTGGCTTTGTTTGGAGAGAAGTATGGTGATTTGGTGCGAGCTATTAAATTTGACAATTCCATCGAATTATGTGGTGGTACTCATGTGAAAGCTACGGGTGAGATTGGCTTCTTTAAAATTATTGCAGAATCATCTATTGCTGCTGGTGTGCGCCGCGTTGAAGCAGTTACTGGCGATAAGTTTGAGGAGATGATGCAACAACAATTTGCCATGATAAAAGAGTTGCAAGCGATGTTTAAAAACCCAGCTAACTTAAAAGGTAATGTAGAAAGTTTGATGGGTTCCAATGACGAGTTAAACCAACAAGTTCAGGGCATGCAAAAAAGCATCATGAAAATTGAAAAGCGCGACTTGTTGGATGGTGCTATTGTTGTAGATGGGGTAAGGGTTATCTCAGGTGTTGTTAAACCTATGCTTAGTGATGTGTTAAAGGATTTAGCGTTTCAACTAAAAAGCGAGTCTGATGATGTGATTGCTATTTTGGGTGCAAACTCTAAAGGTAAGCCTCAATTGGCAGTTGTTATCTCCGAAAATCTTGTTAGTGAGCGTCAGTTAGATGCCGTAGCGATAGTTAAAAAGGCGGCTGCTAAGATTCAAGGTGGTGGCGGAGGACAAGCCTTTTTTGCCACAGCCGGCGGTAAAAATATAGATGGTTTAGACCAAGCTGTTGAAGATGGTGTAAATATAGTGAAAGCGCTTTTAGATAAGTAATGCACTCGAGTGTATTGCTATAGTAAGTAGTTAATTAGCTCCGTTCGTTTGTGAATGGAGCTTTTTTGATTTTTTGTATGTTTTGGTAGTGACAACTTTGTTGACGCTTGCCACCCTAACTCTAACCGAATATGAATTTTTTTGATCGATTGCGTTTTCGCTTTTTGAAGTTATTGTCCAGTGAATTGTCGGCTCGTAAAGTAGCCTTGTCTATTTCTCTAGGTTTGGTGCTGGGCATTATCCCTTT
>QKIO01000097.1 GCA_003251015.1 Bacteroidales bacterium | reverse complement strand
GGCATACAAAACGTGGTGTCTTCATCGGGAACAGCCTTAACGGTTGATCAAATACGTTTGATTGGTCGCTTTACCAAAAACATGACCATTATATATGATGGGGATGCGGCGGGTATCAAAGCATCCTTGCGAGGGATTGATTTGGTGTTGAGTGAAGGCATGAACGTAAAGGTACTTCTATTGCCCGATGGCGAAGACCCCGATAGTTTTGCCAAAAACAGAACCGAAGAAGAGCTAAAAAACTACATCAACACCCATCAAACCGACTTTATAAAATTTAAAACGGCGCTTTTGATGGAGGAGGCTCAAAACGACCCCATCAAACGTGCTCAGCTCATCCAAGATATTGTACGCACTATTTCTACCATCCCCGATTCTATTATTAGAGCGGTGTACATTAAGGAATGTAGCGTATTACTAAAAGTGGAGGAGGCTGTTTTATACGCCGAGATATTAAAAATTAAACAAAACATACAAGGCGCCGAGGCACGTGTATTCACGCCACGTGCAGCACCTCAATTAACGGTGGTGCCTCAAGTTGCCTCTGCTGATACCCATCAAAATCCTTTCGACTTAGAGGAGCGCGAAGTATTACGCCTATTAGTGAAATATGGCGAACACATCATTCATAAAGATGTTAATGACCAAAACTGGAGTGTAGGTCAGTACATCTTAAACGAACTTCGTCAAGACGACTTATTATCCATCAACCCAAACTACAATAAAATGTTAGATTTGTATGAAGCGGTGATGGATAAAATGGAACAAACAGCGCTTAAATTCTTTGTGAATAATCAAGATATTGAAGTCAGCCAACTGGCCTCAGACCTTGTAGGACGCGAATATGTACTGAGCAAAATTCATGAAAAATTTGGAGCCACCATCAAAGAAGATGCTATCAAAGAAGATGCTATCTTGCACGAGTTAGTTCCCAAAACAGTGCTAGAGCTAAAATGGAAAAAAGTGAAAGTTCTGTTGGAAGAGAAACGTCGTGAGATGCAGAAAATTCAAGAATTAGGAAATCATGATGATGTTATGACTTTAATGCAAGAGGTTTTTACCTGGCAACAAGTATTTTCGCATATATCAAAGGAACTAGGCTCACGTACCGTTTCGTAATGAGCCGATAGAACAATTAGAATCAACCGTTTACAATTAATTACCATGAAAACAGTACAACATAAAGACCAAGAAGTAATAGAAGCCGTAATCCGCAAATGTGACATCTGCTTTATAGGCGTAGTAGACCAAGAAAATAAACCATATGTGTTACCCATGAATTTTGGCTACCGCAATAACGTTATCTACCTTCACTCTGCCCCCGAAGGTCGTATTGTTGACATCCTTAAAAACAACCCTAATATCTGTGTCACCTTTTCCACCGACCACGAATTGGCGTACCAAAACCTAGAAGTAGCCTGTAGTTACCGCATGAAATCAAAAAGTGTGGTGGCCATGGGAAAAGTGACCTTTGAACAAGACATGGAACTAAAACGTGAGGGCTTGAATATTTTGATGGAACAATACAGCGAAAAGAAATTTGAATATAGCGACCCCGCCGTGCGAAATGTGCTTATTTGGAAAGTACCCATCGACCATGTATCTTGTAAAGAATTTGGCGCACCACACGACGAATACAAAATGAAACGTAATATTGAAGAACTAAAAAAAGGTAAAAATCCAGCTGCCGAAGCTTAACCTTATTTGTTCGAAAGCATAACTCCCATGAAAACTACTCAAGTATCACTCCTTTTAGTGTTTGTAATGATGGCCTCATTAAAGGCTCAAACCAAAGATAGCATCATTTACAAAACCGTTTATTCACAAGGCTTTGCAAGTAAAAAAAGCATCGAAGACTTCGAATTTTCGGATGGTGATAAGTGGTTGATTAGCCAAGATGGTGAGTCTGGCAAAGCCCTAAAATGCATTGATAAAGGAAGTTACATAAACCCCTATGGTGGCCCATCGGTCATTGCCCTTTTAAAAGATAAAGTATTCACCGACTTTGTGTTGGAGATGGATATTATGCAAAATGGCAAAGACTTTAACTCCCTTGATTTATGTTTTTTCTTTGGAGTGGTAAGCGATAGCTCGTATTGTTACGCACAAATTGCAGACAAAGCAGACAAACAAAAACATGCCATCTTTTCTCTCAATAGTCAAAAAATAACTCGCATTAGCAAACGCTTAGAATCTGGTGTAATATGGGGCTATAACAAGTGGCATCACATTAAGATAGAACGTTTGACAGCCCTTAACACGGTAAAAGTATATTACGATGATGTGCTTCTGTATGAAACCACAGAAGACCCAGCTTTGCCTGGCCGCATTGGCTTTGGCTCAACAATAAGTGCTCTTAAAGTAGATAACATAAAGATTTCAGCACCTCAGGTTCAAGACGTAACAACCCCTATCTTTTAATTCCCAACTATGGCTCTTAATGTTGTTTGGATTGCATTCTTTCTTATTGCCTTTGTAATAGGCATGATACGCCTAATTGTTTTTGGTGACACCGAAGTTTTTCCCAACATGATGGGCTCCACCTTCGATAATGCCAAAACGGGATTTGAAATATCGCTGTACCTTACTGGTGTACTAACGCTGTGGTTAGGCATTATGCGCATTGGCGAAAAAGGAGGCATGGTAAATGTACTATCTCGTTTGATAGGACCTTTCTTTCACCGTTTATTTCCCGAGTTACCTAAAAACCATCCTGCTTATGGTAGTATGATGATGAATATTGCCGCCAACATGTTAGGTTTGGATAATGCCGCCACTCCCATGGGACTAAAAGCCATGAAAGAGTTACAATCTGTTAACCCCGAAAAAGAAACAGCCTCCAACGCTCAAATTATGTTTTTGGTGCTCAACACCAGCGGATTAACCATCATACCCGTCAGTATAATGGTGTACCGAGCACAAATGGGAGCAGCCAACCCTGCCGATATTTTCCTACCTATCTTATTAGCTACTTTTTTTAGCACTTTAGTTGGTATTATCAGTGTAGCGGTGGTGCAAAAGATAAACTTACTAAACAAAGTGATATTAGCCTACCTAGGTGGATTTTCCATATTTGTGGGTGCACTCATTTACTGGCTCACCAGTCTAGCCCGCGAGGACTTACAAACGTTTTCAATGGTGGGTGCCAATGTTATTCTCTTTTCCATCATCACACTTTTTATTTTAATGGCCTTACGCAAACGCGTAAATGTGTATGATGCCTTTATCGATGGAGCGAAGGAAGGTTTTCAAATTGCTGTTTCCATCATCCCCTTTCTAATTGCTATCTTAGTTGCCATTGGAGTATTTAGAACCTCAGGAGCTATGGATTACCTTATTCATGGCGTGGCTGCTTTAGTGGTGTTTGTGGGGCTAGATTCCAGTTTTGTAGAAGCCCTACCTACGGCTCTTATGAAACCGCTGAGTGGCAGTGGTGCTCGTGGTTTAATGATTGACGCCATGAATACCTACGGCGTGGATTCTTTTGTGGGACGTGTTGCCAGTACCGTGCAAGGTGCTACCGATACAACGTTTTACATCTTAGCCGTTTATTTTGGTTCGGTAGGCATTAAACGCACGCGCCATGCTGTAGCCTGTGGTCTTCTGGCCGATTTGGCAGGCATCATAGCCTCCATTGCCTTAGCGTACTTATTCTTTTTTTGATGATGGATGACTTAAAAATTAATAATATATTATCAGAACCTGTTACGTGTAAAATAAAGGTTGTTTGTCTATAGTTGCAAATAACCCTTTTGATGATGAACAGAACCCGAATAAAACTATTAGTATGCTTACTACCCCTTGTGTTACCATTAATAGCAAGCGCTCAAGTAAGTAACATTAAAGAAAAAGCAGAAAAAGACACACATAAACCTAAATCCAATGGTTACTCTTCAAGCAAGTATTCTTCCTCCTCATCTGGCACATCTCACTACCAAAACGATAATAACAATAGCTTTTTTGATTCTTGCACAATGATTGGTTATGCCGTTGGAGGCATTGCCAAAGGCAC
>QKIO01000251.1 GCA_003251015.1 Bacteroidales bacterium | reverse complement strand
TCATTGGCTTGTAAATAATTTATCAACTCTAACATTGGTTGATAGACCAAATCGGTAAACGGTTTGTTAAAGCGTGGATGTTTAGCCGTAGCCAACCAATTTAAGACCAACACGTCAAAGCTATCAACTGGCAATCCGCTATGGGTAGCCATAATAAGTTGAGTAAGACCATGGTCACCAGATTGTTTTAATGCCTCAGTGTCGTTTTCAAGTACTGCCTTAAACGGTTGTAAAGAAGCCCACTCGCAGTGTTGTGCAGCCATGGCTTTTACTCGGTCGAGGGTGAAAAAATATTGAAAATAATTGGGCTGCTCACTCCATAAGGTACCATCGTTATCAAACACAGCAATACGCTGGTGTAAAGGCACAAATGACGCACTATTTGGGTCGGTTACCTCTTCCACAAATTGAATTATCGATGTTTTGGTGGTGCTTTCATTCCACGATGGTAACGAATCATAATTAGATTCGTAGCTACGTGTTGATGTGGTACATGATATAATGGTGATGGAGCCTATGATTAGGAACCAATTAAAAAATTATTTCATGTTTTTGAAATCGTTTAGTCTATGATTAACGCTTATTGGTCAACTATAATGATACATTAGTCATAATGCATAAGTATTAGACTTGATAAGCACAACTATTTTATACTTTTGCATCAACATTCCTAACAGATTGTTTTTCCCTGCCCCTCTTATTCACCCCTGAATCTGCGGGGCTTTTTTTATGGATATACTCAGATATGTATAGCTCTTAAACCCATTCAAGTTTTATTGTTTTTGTTAATTCAATGCCTGTAGGACTAACTTGTGCTATTACAGGTATAATTTCTACGCCAGCATCAAAGGCTTCTCTTAGGGTTTGAGCATATTCACTATCAATGTGTTTGGCAGGGGCAAACACATTTACATCAATGCGTTGAATGATATACAGCATCACAGCTCTATAGCCTTCATGTTTTAGTCGAATTAGTGTCTCCAAGTGCTTTTTACCTCGCGTAGAAACGGCATCAGGAAATAAGGCATACTGTCCTTCTTTATACGTCACATTTTTCACTTCTATGTAACAAGTTTCTTTATCGTTTTGAGCCATCAGATCAAGTCTACTTTCGCCTACATTAACCTCTCTTTGTACATACGTATAACCACTTAACAACGGAATTGAGTTGTTTACAACGGCTTCGTAAGCTAAAGCATTTGGAATAAGTGTATTTATGCCAATCCAATGGCCATTTATCTTAATCATTTCCCATGTGAATTGGGTCTTTCGTTTGGGGTCAAGAGCAGGAGAGAGGTACACTTCGGCACCTTCTTCAATACAACTTTTCATCGAGCCTGTATTGGTGCAATGAGCTATCACTACAGAGTTGTCATCCAAACAGATATCGCTTAAAAAGCGTTTATACCTTTTTATTAAGCGGCCATGTATTAAAGGCGGTTTAAAAATCATTTTTTTCTTTTATAATGTTTTCTGTCTATTTTTGTTCAAAAAAAAGAGAAATAACATGAATTGTCGCGAACTATGTGGAGCTTGTTGCATTATGCCAAGTATCTCATCATCCATACCAGGCATGCCCAATGGTAAACCTGGTGGTACACCATGCATCCACCTAACAGCCCAGTACCAATGTGGTATATTTACATCTCCTGACCGTCCCAAAGTATGTGATGGGTTTAAAGCCGAAAAATTAGTGTGTGGTAATAATCAATACGAAGCCTTAATTATATTAGGTCAACTAGAAGGAGTAAATGGATTTTCAGCCGATGTTTCAACCCTACAAATGTATCAAAACATAGAGTTTGTCCTTAATAAAGTTAGCCAATAAGCTATTAAATATTTAAACTAAAAACCCTTTAATAAACAAAAGCATAACTAACAGCCTTTGTTTGTTAAAAGAGTTAATGGTTGGCTTGTATCGATAAACTAGAAATCCGTTTTTCCTAGGGGAAGCTCCACAAAAAAGGTAGTGCCAACATGTTCTTCTGAAGCAAACCAGATTTGTCCATTTAATAAATGGGTTAAAGCTAGACAAATAGATAAACCTAAACCGGCACCGTTGGTTGGTGTCATGCTGGTGGAAGTCTCTAACTGTCTAAAACGTTCGAATATAGACTTCTGTTGATCTTCTGGTATGCCACAACCCGTATCTTTTATTGTAAATAAAACCGTATTGTTAGTTGCATGAGCTCCAATAGTGATACTTCCCTTATCTGTAAACTTAACCGCGTTGTAACCCAAATTAATTAAGATTTGAAACAACAGACTGTTATCACTCTCAAAAGCAATGTCAAACGTAGATGTTTCATCAACGATCAACTCAAGGTTGGGACTTTGAGTAAGCGGCTGCAAGGTCTCACTCACATAATACAATAGCTCCTTTACATCACATTTTGAAATGTACGCTTGAGCTTGATTAGATTCTATTTTTGATAGATTGATAATATTGTTCAAAAGACTCATTAGGATGCGTCCATTTTGATTCACAATTTTTAAATAGTTCTCTTGATCAGCTTTTTTGATGTCCGAATCAGATAATAATTCCGTAAAACCAAGTATGGCATTCATGGGTGTTCTTATCTCATGACTCAGATTTGCAATAAAGGACGTTTTAGCTCTTTCCGAATTTACAGCCTTATTACGCTCTTTCAAAAGTGAATTACGAGCATATATAAGAAGAGGTAACTCTAGACTTAGAAAAATAATAATCACGGTAAACACATCCAAAGAGCGTTGTGTCAAACTTGCATAGGAGGTAAATATTTGAGGAAATGTAATTTCTACATAAAATAAAGCAATAACATTCAATGCTATTAATACAACACTTATATAAAGCTCTCGCTTGGCATACGCAAACAATATCAATGGGAGCAAAGCTTGGGTGAAAATAATCATGGGGCCTGAACTGCCTTGAGTTCGTAACCATAAGAAGTTTAATGAGAACAGTAAAAAAGCAATATATAAATAGCGTGCTGTTTTAATGTATTTCTCATTATGAGTGAGTATTACGAGTGCTATTAAAAAAACAAAAGAAAAGTAGTTGTGATATTGAATGCCTAATGGCAAATCTAACACACTGTTAATGCATAACGAAACGGTTGATATACTTAGCGTTATTAATAGTGTTAAAGCGAAAATAAGGTCTTGTAATGGCCTGTTTTGCCATCTTAAAAATACGGAAATACCCCACTTTATTTTTTTCTCACTTAGATTCCGCTTGTCTTTATACATACACTGCTTATTAGTTTACCTGAAACAAAAATATAATAATTAATTTGAGTTAGCACATAAGCAAGTGTTTCAAAATTTATCATATTTTTGATTTTTCGCTTAAACAAATACTTTAAGTCTCGATGATATTAAAAACAGCCTCTATAAGTCAACTCAAAAAAGAATTAACGCTTCTGCCTAAAGATGAGTTGATTAATCATTGTATTCGTCTAGCAAAACACAAAACAGAGAATAAAGAGCTTTTAAATCACCTACTTTTTTTGGCCGATGATGAACAGGATTTTATAGCTACTGTAAAACTACAAGTGCAAAATGAGTTTTTATTGGTTAACCAGCAAACGATGTATTTAGCTAAGAAAGTTATTAATCGAATTCTTAGATTGGTCAATAAACACATTAAATTTTCGGCCACAAAAAATGCAGAAAT
>QKIO01000238.1 GCA_003251015.1 Bacteroidales bacterium | reverse complement strand
AGAGGCGACAAACCATCGCCTACTTTACCACCAATGGTACCTCTAATGCCTGATATTGATTTTATTAATGTCATACAACTATATCTGTTTGTGTTTATTTTTTGTGAAGCACAAAAGTGATGATTTTTTTTTGTTTAGCCAATGCACCCTCTATTTTCTATCCTCACCCATACCTTAAAAATAAACAAGAAATATACAATTTGATAAAAAGAGACTAAAAGGCCAATATATTTTCATAAAAAACAACAACTTATCAGGTGATTTTTAGCAACTTTGCAGATTCAATAGCAATATAAGAGGATAACATGAGAACGGGCCGTTTTAACAGTCAAAAACCAGAGAACAAAGACCAAGGAAGAGGTAAAGCTAAAACTACTTCATCTGACAAAAGAAGCTTTGATGACAAACCATCAGGCGACAGAAGAAATCCACGAGCAGGTGCCAAAGACGGTGCGTCAAGTAAAGAAAATACCAACCGATATACTAAAACAGGTAGTAAAGATAGCTCTCGCTTTGAGGGTAAAAAAGAAGGTGGTCGTTTTAATCCAAATGACAGAAAAGCATTTACTAAAACCTCATCAAGCGATAGAAGACCAAACACTGGTGGCCCACGCGAAGGTAAATTGAACAACGAAAGAAATAAAAATCCGCACAGAGAGACTGTCCGAACTGACGAAAGTAAGGAACGCTCACGATTTATAGGTGCCGATAGAAAAACCTATGGTAACGACAATGCTTCTGGCGAACGCAAATCAACAACCAGACACACGGGAGATGGTCGTTTTGGCAGAACCAATGATTCTGGAGTAAAAAGAACACCTAGAAGCAACGACGACAGCTCACAAGAAAAAAGCTTCAGACCATCTGACAAAAAAACATTTGGTGATGCTGATGGCGAACGCAAAACACGTCGTGGAAAGGCAGTGGTGCAGACCACACATCTGGCGACAGAGTTCCAGACTTCAGTCGTTTCAAAGGCAACGCCAAAGACAGTGGCGCTCGCTTCAAAAAAAAAACATCAGAAAGCCCATCAAACGAAAATAAACAAGCACACGAAGACGAATTTGATGAAGAGTTAGAGTTTGCTAGAGAATACGTTGAGAAAACAAAGAAAAAACCTAAAGCTCCCAAAGAAAGCACCAAAGAAGGCATGCGTCTAAATCGCTTTGTGGCTAATGCGGGTGTTTGTAGTCGTAGAGATGCTGATAAACTTATTGAGAATGGTGAAATAACTATCAACGACAAAATAGTTACAACCATGGGGTATACGGTACTTGAAAACGACGTGGTAAAATACAAAGGCAACGCGCTCAATGCTGAAAAAAAAATATACCTTCTGCTTAATAAACCTAAAGATGTAGTGACCACTAACGACGATCCTCATGCTGAGTTTACGGTGATGGACATTGTAAAAAACGCCTGTGAGGAACGCATCTACCCTGTAGGTCGTTTAGATAAGCAAACAACTGGTTTATTGTTATTTACTAACGATGGCGACTTAGCTAAAAAACTAACGCATCCACAGTATAATGCTAAGAAGATATATCATGTTTTCACAGATAAACCTATCACGGCTAAAGATTTAGAACAACTAGCATCTGGCGTAACGCTTGAAGATGGCCCTATACATGTGGATGCCATTAGTTATGTAGATATGGCAGACAAATGTCAGGCTGGTGTTGAGATACACTCAGGCAGAAATCGAATTGTGCGGCGTATGTTTGAGCACCTTGGTTACAAGGTTATGAAACTAGACCGCGTATTTTTTGCTGGATTAACAAAGGTGAATATCCCTAGAGGTAAATACCGTTTTTTAACGCCAAAAGAAGTCACTCGTCTGAAAGGTGGATTTTGGCAATAGATGATAAATTGATTAAAGAGCCGTTTTATACGGCTCTTTTTTTTATATTATACGCTTTATTGTATCGTAATCGCAAGTCCTAACCCATATGTTGAAACGATTTTTTAACTGCTACATCACACTGCTTTTCTGTGCAGCGACTCTTCTTGCACAGACTATTCAGGCTCAAATCTCAGGCACTGTAAAAGATGCAAACACCAAACAAGTTATTCCATTTGCCAACATCATTCTGGGTAATAACTTAGGCATCATAGCCGATATAAATGGCACTTATTCCATACCATCTGAATACACCCCTCTACAAATAACCATTAGTAGTATGGGTTATCAAACATTACATCTTAACCCTTCCTCCTTAATACTTAACCCTAACATTGAGCTTCAGCCCATGTTATATCAGCTAGATGAAGTTAAGGTGAGACCGAGCAAAAACCCTGCTCTTAGCATTATGGAACAGGTTGTTGCTAACGCACCAAAAAACAATCCCAATAACTATCCCTCCTTCTCGTGTATCCTTTACCATAAATTAGTATTTGATTTTGACACCTACGAAAAAACAAACACCGACCAACAAATAAATAATAAACCAGAAAACACTAGCTATTTGATGCTAATTGAGTCTGTATCAGAAAAGAAACATCTTAAAAAAGGTAAAGACAAAGAAACAGTTATTTCTGGGCGAGTAAGTGGTTTAAAAACACCGACCATAGCCTCATTATCGGCACAGTTACAGCCCTTTTCGTTTTATGAACCTACCGTTCAGCTGCTCGACTTTGCATACCTCAACCCAGCCTCTGAAGCGGGACTAAAAAACTACCTATTCACACTAAGCGATACTTTATTGGATGCAAAAGGAGACACCATTTTTTACCTAACCTACAAACCACGTCCCAACAAAAACATAAGGGGACTCACTGGCTCGTTTCATATCCACGCCAATACCAATGCCATACAAACAGTGACATCACAAACCATAGGCGGCGAAGGTGGACTAACTCTTAGCATTAATCAAAACTACCAACAACATACGTCCGGCTTATGGTTTCCACACCAATTAGAAAGCACCCTTCACATAGCCGCTAAAAGTGCATCACCATCAATACCACGCCCTTTAATTGGAAAAGGAAAGAGTTACGTAACGGCCATTAATACAAATCCACAATTTAACCCTCGCGACTTTGACAACGTGCAATTTGAGGATATTAGCAGAGCTAATGATTCTCTAATAATGATATCATACAGAAACGAACCACTTACCTTAAAAGACTCGGTAACCTATTATAAATTAGATAGCATTGGCAAACAAAAACACCTTGACGCTATGGTGAACATGCAACTATCCATGATAAAAGGATATGTACCCATGGGCGTTTTACAATTGCAACTAAATAAGTTACTAGACTACAACCATTTCGAAGGACTCCGTCTAGGCTTGGGATTATACACTAGCCCCAAACTATCTAAAAACTTTACCACAGGTGGATATTTTGCCTACGGTTTTAAGGATAAGAATTGGAAATATGGCACTTCGCTAGATATCACCCCCTTAAAAAACAAAGAGAATAAAATTATTTTAGCGTATAAGGACGATGTGAATAGCACGGGATCGGTTACTTTTATTGATGGCATTAACCAACGTTCGGCCGAAGCGTATGGGCGCTTTACAACCAAAACCATGGATCTCAATAAAGAAGCAACCCTTGGTACAGAATTTAGGTGGCTGTATTACTTAAAGACAGGTGTTTATTACAAACAAGGTCGAACAGAACCAACTGAAGTCTACCGTTTTAGTAATACATCAACCATAACACCTGCCTTCGACTACAGCCAAATAGAAATAAAAACCAAATGGGCGTATATAGAAACCTTTTCGAACACTGCCATAGGACGCATTTCGAATGGAACCGCTTGGCCTCTTCTATGGGTGAATGGCACATGGGGAGAAACGACCAACGCAAACCAATTGAATGATAGTTATCAACGCATAGACATACAGACCGAACAAACCATTCGGTATGCATCAACCATGTTTTCCAGAATAAGACTCTTAGGAGGTCAACTCTTTGGCACGACTAACCCCTCACTTCTATATAGCGCCTTGGGTACCCATTCTAATTTTGACCTTTTTGTACCCAATAAATTTGCCACCATGCGACCCAATGAATTTGCCAGTTC
>QKIO01000078.1 GCA_003251015.1 Bacteroidales bacterium | reverse complement strand
GTAAAACGGTGGCCGCTTTTGCGGGTAAACAGTTAAAAAAATGTGTTTTGGAGTTGGGCGGCAGTGATCCTTATCTCATTTTGGATGATGCCGATATCGATGCAGCGGTGAGTGCGTGTGTGGCGGGTCGTATTGTGAATGCGGGCCAGAGTTGCATTGGCGCCAAACGGTTTATTGTGGTGGAGGCGGTGTATGATGCTTTTGAAAAAGCCTTTACATCATCCATGCAAAACATTACCATGGGCGATCCCTTTGATGAGTCTATACAAATGGGGCCTTTGGCACGTTTTAACCTGCGTGAAGATTTACACATGCAGGTGGAAAATAGCCTAAGCAAAGGGGCCAAACTTCTAACGGGTGGGGTCATACCTGATGATGCAGGTGCCTACTATCCGCCTACGGTATTAGCTAATGTAGGGCCTGGCATGGCGGCGTATCACGAAGAGTTATTTGGCCCTGTGGCGGCACTCATCAGAGTGAAAGATGAGGCTGAAGCCATTCGTGTGGCTAATGACACCACGTTTGGTTTGGGAGCGGCTGTGTTTACGGCTGATATTCAACGCGGACAGCGTATTGCGGAGTTTGAGCTTGAGGCGGGTGCTTGTTTTGTGAATGATTTTGTGCGCTCCGACCCTCGTTTGCCTTTTGGAGGTATTAACGATAGTGGGTATGGTCGCGAATTGTCGCATTATGGCATTAAGGAGTTTGTAAATATTAAAACTGTTTATATCAAGTAGTTTACACCATGGAGTATAAACAAGCGCTCGGTCGTGCTGCCGATTATTGTGCCCAGCAGGAACGGTGTATCTCTGAGGTTCGCAAGAAAATGATGGCTTGGGAATTAAATGAACACGAGATAGAACAAGCATTGGCATATCTTTTGAAAGAGAAGTTTATCGACGAACAACGGTTTGCTGCTTTTTATAGCCGCGATAAATTTCGATTCTCTGGCTGGGGACGTATTAAAATAGCCTATCATTTAAGCGCTAAGTTTGTAGATAAATCGTGCATCGCCGAGGCCTTACAAAGTATTGATGAAGAGGCTTATTTTGAACGCCTACAAGACTTATTAATCAAAAAGAAACAACAAATAAAAAATAAAGACCCTTGGCAAACCAAAGCTTCTTTGGTGCGGTATGCTCAATCGAGAGGGTTTGAACCCAATTTAATCTTTAAAGCCTTAGACCAACAGCAATATAGCAACGAATAAGCCCTAAAAACCATACCTATGAAAAATCACTACCTAGTCTCTCTTTTTCTTATTGTTTGTTTGAGTTTTTCAAACACCCTCATGGCTTCCCGAAAACCTGATTGGGTTAAACAACGCCCCAACGATCCTGCTTTTTATATTGGCATCTCCATGTCTGATAAACAGGCCGGTAAGGCTGATTATAGGAGTGAAGCCCGTTCGCAAGCGCTTAAGCAACTGAGTAGCGAAATAAAAGTGACCGTTTCGTCCAATTCGGTGTTACATCAAATCGAAAACGATTTTCAGTTTAAAGAACAATACGAATCTAAGATAAACACCTCCGTTCAAGAAACGTTGGAAGGTTACGAAGTACTTACATGGGAAGACAAAAAGGAGTATTGGGTGATGACGCGCCTGTCTAAACAGAAATATGAGCGTGCCATACAAATGAAACTTGACCAGGCTAAAATGATGGCCTCATCCTACCTCGGTGATGCTAAAAAAGCGCTTGCTAATAACGACGCCTACGCTGCCCTTTCCTTGCTCGCTAAAGCAACCATCAGCATCAAAAACCATCTCGAAGAGGATTTAACCTATCGCTCTGTTGATGGCACTTACAATGTGGGTACCGAAGTGTTTAATACCATACAAATGGTGTTTCAACGTATCTCACTGGTGCCTAGTCAGTCGACCTTCCTCATCCAGTTTTCAAAACAGGTGGAGGTGCCCATTGGAGTTAATGCTTTTATCAAAACAGAACAGGGTGAGTCTTTGCCGCTGCGTAATTTCCCGTTGGAATTTCGATTTACCAAAGGGGAAGGCTTATTAACCACCCAGGTAAAAACCAACTACGACGGGCATGCTAAAGTAGCCATCACGCGACTGATTTCTAAACGCAAAATGCAGGAGATAGCAGGTACTTTTGATATGTCGTATTTGACCGATGCCAATACCGATGAAGATACCAAACGGGTGTTGCAAGTTTTTTTCTCGCCTAAGATTATGCCTACGGCCACCATCAGTGTGGAAGTGCAAAAATCAACGGCTTACCTGTTGGTTGAAGAAAGGGTGTTTGATGAAAACCAATCCAATGGCATTTTTTCTACCATGATAAAATCTGAGTTGAATGAGAATTTCTTTTCGTTCACAGGCAATAAGGAAGATGCTGAGTTTGTGGTGAAATTGAAATCTTCGTTTGTGAAAGGGGAAGAGAAAAAAGGACAAGGTTATTCGTTATTTATTGTGTTTGCCCATTTATCCTTATCCATCACCGATGCCAAAACTGGTGTGGAGGTGTTCTCCGATGGTCTATCGGGACCTAAAGGTTCTCGTCCTGGTAGTTTTGATTATGCCTTAAAAGAAGCGCGTCTTAATGCTTTAAGTATGTTTAAGTCCGAAATGGTGCCTCGTCTCGAACAGGTTGATATGTAGTTCTTTGTTTTATGATTTGAAAGGCAGTGTCTTTCTGATATTTGGTGTTGTACTAGTAATAACCTATTTTTTTTAACGTGGTTTTGTTTGGATGTGTAATTAACTAGCCATTTCCCATCCAGTACGTTTCTATTCTAATTGTTTTAAATACATTTGTATTCCCTATCGTAATGACCTTACTTTAGCCCTTGTTGGTAACCAGTTGTTTGTATTGGAGATGATTAATACTGTGAATTTTTATTTCGTTTCCTTTCGTGTTCGTTTACCATTAGGTGTAGGGATGATATGTTTTTGTTAGTTATAATAATTAGTTGTATGATGGATTTTATTTTTGGTGTGTTGGATTTCTTTTTGCACCTAGACAATCATTTGTTTACCATGATTTTAGATTATGGTGTGTGGATATACTGCATCCTTTTTCTGATTATTTTTGTGGAGACCGGTTTGGTGGTGATGCCTTTCTTACCAGGCGACTCACTGCTATTTGCTGCGGGTACTTTTTGTGCGGGGGTGATAAACGA
>QKIO01000057.1 GCA_003251015.1 Bacteroidales bacterium | reverse complement strand
CTATGGCAGGGGTAAAAACCTTTACAATGATTAAACCAGGTGCAGTAAAAAACCGTCACATTGGTGCAATATTTAATATGATTGAAGAGTCTGGATTTCGTATTTCGGCTATCAAATCGGTATTAATGTCTAAAAAAGAGGCTGAGGAGTTTTATAAAGAGCACATTGGACGCCCTTTCTTTCCTGAGTTAGTTGATTTTATGTCATCAGGACCAATAGTAGCAGCTATTCTAGTGAAAGAAAATGCGGTGGAAGACTTTCGTAGTTTAATTGGTAACACCGATCCTTTACAGGCCAAAGAAGGAACTATACGTAAGTTATTTGCAGAGAGTAAATCACACAACGCCATTCATGGGTCAGACTGTGATGAGAGTGCAAATAGAGAATGTCACTTCTTTTTTAATGAAGAAGATTATTTAGAAAAACATCCTTAAGCAATACAAACAAAACATTTTAGGCAAGGAATTATAAATATCTTGCCTAAAATGCTTTTATTTAAACACAATATCCCTTACAATGGATTCGCCAATGGCAGTATTCATATTCTCAATTATTTTGCTTTTCCACATCATCAGTTCGTTACGCACAATACTAGAGCGCATTTCCACAAACAAAACACCATTGCGAATATAAATATTTTGAGTAGCCTTAGCCACTGAATCGCCAAGTACCACCCCCCAATAATGGACAGCTCTATTCTCCAATAATCCTTTATTTAAATTCTTCTGCTTCAGTACCTCTTTAATTACATCAGCCACACTTTGCGCATCATTTTTTCGAACTGCCATAATTAGTTTATTATTTTAATTTCGCCTTTATCAACACCAAACATCAGAAAATCTTTCCCAGTCTCTTGAAGAATCTCCACAAGATGTTCTTTTTTAGTGTCGGTTATAAATATTTGATTAAATGTATCTTGCGCCACAAGTTGCAATAATTTACTACTTCGTTTGGCATCTAACTTATCAAAAATATCATCCAAAAGTAAAATAGGTTTGATACCATTATGACGCAACAAAAACTCATATTGAGCTAATTTTAAAGCTATTAAAAACGTTTTTTTCTGACCTTGAGAGGCTATCTTTTTAATGGGATAACCTTTTAACATCAAATCTAAATCATCTTTATGAATGCCTTGAGAGGTATATCCCAGTGCCAAGTCCTTTGATCGTGCATCTTTTAATAAATCTATTAATAAAGACTCATGCAGATTTGATTTATAATCCAAGGCTATCTCTTCCTTATCATCCGATATATAGGCATAATACCTTTGAAAGACAGGAACCAACTCCTCAATAAACAACACCCTTTTGTCATAAATAACGCTTGCCAAGGCCGAAAGCTGTTCGTCCCAGAGGTCAAGCATCGAAAAATCACGTCCTCCCGACTCGCGCAACTGCTTTAGAGTGGCGTTACGTTGCAACAAAGCCCTATTGTAACGCATCAACACCTCAAGATAAGCCTTGTCAAACTGAGAAATAACGCCATCCACATATTTGCGACGTAACTCGCTACCATCATTAATAAGTTGTTCATCAGAAGGCGAAATCATCACCAAAGGTAACAAACCAATATGTTCGGATAACTTTTGATAATCTTTGCCGTTTTAAACCACAATACACATGCTCCTCTTCATTTTGCCGATCGTAACGTCCTTGAATCACAAAAAAGTCCTCCTCGTGAGTTATATTTTGGCTATCGATGGAGTTGAAATACGATTTACAAAACGACAAATAATATAAGGCATCTAACACATTGGTTTTGCCAGCGCCATTATCCCCCACAAAACAATTTATACCCGGCAAAAAGGTTAATTCGGCCTGGATAATATTTTTAAAATTTATTAGATGAAGGTGTTTAAGATGCATTTGTTATGTTTTGGACACAAAAATAGTTTAAGACTTTAACTTTAACGAAATAAATAAGTTTAAAATATTATCCATTCAAACCTTTTGTTATTTTTGTACGCCCACAAAAAATAACTTGTGAGTTTTTATTTTTTAGTAAAACGATTACATTTGTTATCAAGATAAAAATTAATAGAACATGTCTAACAAAAAAGAAAACCAGCACGAAGATAACTTCGAGAATGTAGAAAGTGCTTTGAGTAAAACTGAGCATTATATTGAAGAAAACCAAAAGAAACTGAGCTTAATTGCATTAGCAATAATAGTGATAGTAGCTGGTTACTGGGGTGTAAAAAAACTTTACGTTCAGCCACAAGAACAAACAGCGCAAGAGCAATTATTTTTTGCACAACACTATTTTGAAAAAGATAGTTTTAAGTTAGCTCTTGATGGAGCCAATAACCATCCTGGGTTTATTGAAATAATAGATGAGTATGGTTCTACCAAAGCTGGTAAATTAGCTCATTATTATGCAGGTATTTCAAACTTACATTTAGGTAACTACCAAGTAGCCATTAATTTCTTAGATTCGTTTTCGAGTGATGAAGAGTTTGTAGCAGCTACAGCCGAAGGGGCTAAAGGAGATGCTTACCTAGAACTAGGTAATATTGACAAAGCCATTAAACAATACACCAAAGCTGCAGATTATAACAACGAACTAACCGCACCTACTTACCTTGTTAAGTTAGGACTAGTTTACGAAGGCAAAGGAAGTTTTGACAAGGCAGTAGAAGCCTACACAAAAGTTAAAACCTTATATGCTTCTAGCGTAGAGGCTCGTCAGATAGACAAATACATCACTAGAGCTAAAATGAACTAATTAAGACTATCAATTACAAAAATACAGAGGTTACCTTGTTTATTAAGGTAACCTCTTTTATTTTTGCACAAAAACAAACATATGGCAACGAGTTTAAAAAATCTATCAGACTATAACATAGCAGACGTCCCATCGGGTAAGGACATGAAATTTGGCATTGTAGTGTCCGAATGGAATACAGGCATTACCGAAGCGCTATTTAATGGGGCATACAACACCTTAATTAAACACGAGGTAAAAGAAGAAAACATCATTAAAAAATACGTACCAGGTAGTTTTGAGTTAACAGCAGGGGCAAAATACCTAGCCGAATTTACCGATGTAGATGCGGTTATTTGCCTAGGATGTGTGATACAAGGTGAGACCCCTCATTTTGATTTTGTGTGCCATGGCGTGACGCAAGGCATGACTCAGCTTAACATGAAATACAACATCCCGTTTATATTTGGACTATTAACCACCCTAACACTTGAGCAAGCTCAAGACCGCGCAGGTGGCAAACATGGTAACAAAGGAGACGAAGGAGCTATAACGGCTTTAAAGATGGTTGATTTTAAACAATCATTACAGTAAACTCTATTTAACTTATAATACAAAAGATGCTCGCAAGGCATCTTTTTTTATGCTCTATAACGAATACAGTGGGTGATATTGTCTGTTAATTAAATACTTTTGGTTTTTATGCTAAACGTATTGAAATTGATGAAATCATAAAACAGAATACTCTCCAATAATGGAACACTTTTAGCAAGCTCAACAACCTTTGTTATTACTCGCAATTAGTGAAGGAGAGTAGATCAACTTGGTGCTTGCTAGGGATGGCATTTTATTTTGAGCCAACCTAGAGTTACGCTGCGATCACCCTAGACTACCAGTGTTTAATCCCTTTAGAATTACCAATCATTACCCATACAAAACGCAATAACGCTAGATAAATATGCTCGTAAGGCCTCATTTTTTGATGGCTCTATACCGTTCTTATTACATTGCCTACTAAGACTTTAATTATTACGCATAAAAAAGCCTCAATGCATAAGCATTGAGGCCACTATTATAAATAAAGGTAACCCTTATTTAACAATTAATTTTTCTACTACTCTGTCAGAACCAGAAGTTACAACAACAGTATATAAACCCGCAGCTAAGTTGTTAATATCAACTTTTGCACCAGCTAAATTATAAACAGCTACTACAGAACCTTCTGGAGCATTAACAGTTACTGTTTGACCTTTTGCCACTGGATTAGGGAATACTTTTACAGCAGAAGCACTTACAGTGTTAACATCTGTTGAAACAGTAATGATTAAACCAAAATTGGCATAATTTTTTCCAGTGTTGAAATTTGAATTATCACTGATTTTAGTTTGGATCATATATCCAGTTCCTTCACCTGAAACAGCACTACCAGCTGGAGTTAATGGGTTAATTGTAAATGTTGTATTAAATGCACCCGTACCACCAACAACTACCTCTGTGGCACCATAAAAAGTTGTTCCTTCTGCCCAAGCTGTCCAGTTTGATAATTTAGCTGTAACGGTAACCCCTGAAGTAAAACCACTTCCTACCATTGATAAATTAGAACCCGCAACATATGAACCTGCATTCCACACAAAACCATCGCCTCCAAAAGTTTTACCATCCATAGTAAGATCTTGCGCAAAAGAAGTAGAGCTAATTAAAGCAGCAGCAATAAATAAGTAAAATTTTTTCATAATTTCAATTGTTTAATTGTTTAATAAATTGTTAGTTTCTCATTATGAACTTCACAATGACAATACGAAGATAATAGAAAAAATGAAAAAGAAACTAAAAGAGTGTTTTTTTTTGTTATTTAAGTTAACTTTTTTTTACAAAGGAAACAGGCATTCTTGCGCCACTCTTAATAAATTGCTTTTAAATTAAAATTTATATTTAATGCCAAATCACCCAAAAATTAGAACAAAATAATAAAACTTTTAATATTTTCGTTCTAAAAACTGTTAATTTGTACATCTACGAACGAAATAACTAAATATTAATAAAAAACATCTACTGA
>QKIO01000225.1 GCA_003251015.1 Bacteroidales bacterium | reverse complement strand
CCAACATCATATACCCAATTTGAGAAAGGGTAGAAAAAGCAAGAATACGTTTTATATCGTTTTGTGTGATGGCTATGACGGCTGCAAACAAGGAGGTAAATCCTCCCACATAAGCAATGACCTCCTGAACACCTGGTGCATATAAATGATATACAACAAATAAACGAGCCACCAAATAAACACCAGCCACAACCATTGTGGCCGCATGAATAAGTGCTGACACAGGTGTTGGTCCTTCCATGGCATCGGGCAACCAAATATGTAATGGAAACATAGCCGATTTACCAGCACCCCCAATAAAGATTAAAATCATGGCCCAAGAAACAACCGAAAAACCCATAAAGGTTATTCCTGTTACGGAGGCTACTGGCGTAGTTGTAGCATGTGTGAGTGAATCGAAACTAAAAGTATGGGTATAAAAAGATAAAACTAGAATGCCTATTAAAAAAGCTAAATCGGCAAAACGTGTAACAATAAAAGCCTTTTTTGATGCAGCTACAGCAGAGGGTTTTTCGTAATAAAAACCAATCAATAAAAATGAGGATGCACCCACAAGCTCCCAGAAGATATACATTTGAAAGATGTTAGTGGACAATACCAATCCTAACATCGAAAAGGTAAACAAAGATAAAAAGGCGTAGAAGCGTTGAAATCCCTTTTCACCTTTCATATACCCCAAACTGTAGAGATGAACCATTAACGAAACAGTAGTGATAACCACCAACATCATTACCGAAATAGGATCTAACAGGATACCCAAACTAATAACCAAATCCTTAGTTAAAGGTAACCACGTAAACAAATAGGGAACGATAGTTGGTAACAATTCAACACCTTCTGAAGGTAATGAATGGGTTCCCCCAAAATAGGATATGGCTATAGCATAGGAAAGAACTGTAATAAAAGTAAGCCCCACGGTACCAGTTATACCTGCAACCAACGGTTTAAATTTGTGCCCAGCAAGACCTATTATTAAGAATGCAAAAAGGGGAACTGCTAGTATAAGAATAGAATAATCAAAAATAGACATGACCAATTAGATTATTGGATTAATATTTCATTTCATCCACTTTATTTACCATAATGGTATTAAAGCGACGATAGATGTTAATAATAAGAGCAATAGCTACGGAAGCTTCCGCTGCCGCAATAGCTACAATAAACAAACTAAAAAAATGCCCTTGTAACTGATCGGGATATAAATAACGATTAAACACTAAGAAATTAATATTCACAGCGTTAAGCATCAACTCCACAGACATAAGAATGGTGATCAAATTCTTTCGAATAATAAACCCTGCAACGCCAGAAAAAAACATGAGGGTACTTAAAATCAGAAAGTACTTTATAGAAATCGTATATAACATAGCATTAAATATTATCAGAATTAGACTCTTCCTTTTTCGCAATAGTAATAGCCCCTATTAAGGCGGCTAATAATAATATACTAACCACTTCAAAAGGAAGTGCAAACCCATTATGACCAGTATTAACTAAATGCAAACCTATTTGCCGCACATCCACCTTCATGGCTTCAGCGGGTGCTGTATTAAAATCGTAGTTGACGATGGTAACAATACTTACCAAAGCTCCCAACCCAGCAATACCAAAAGCAAGTAATTTTCTAGTAAGAGTTATACTAACTAATTTATGGTGTATTTGATGCGTCAGCAGCACTGAAAATACAATCAAAACAACAATTCCTCCTGCATATAACGCTACTTGAACAGCAGCCATAAATTCATATTGTAACCAATAGTATAAACCAGCAGTGGCCAGTAATACAAAAAGTAAATAAGTAGCAGCTCTTAAAATCTTGTCGGTAGTTACTACCAATACCGAAAAAATCATGATAATAGCAGCTAATAGAATAAAGAATGTTTCATGGAAATTCATAGTCCTTTGGCCTCCTTTTTTAGTATTGATCCAGGTTTATTTAGAACTTTAGTTAGTTTTTGACGATCAAAAACAGCATGTTCAAATGACTGATTAAACACAATCGCATCAGAAGGGCAGTTTTTGACACATAATCCACAAAATGTACACATTGATAAATGATAAATATGTGTATGCAGTTGCTTAACTAACTTACCTTCTTCATTTTCTTTTTTGTGAGTCAGTATTTGTATGGAGCCATTAGGACACACATTTTCACAAATGCCACACCCCGTACAAGTATGAGTATTTTCAGCCGTATGCGGCATTTCTAATTCGCCCTTAAATCGATCGAACATTTTTAATGTGTCACGATTTTCAGGATATTTTTGCGTTACAATCTCTTTAGGGCTAAAAAAATAACCAGATGTAACTCGCATACCCGTGAGCAGAGTTTTTATGCCTGCTCCAATCTCTTTGAGATAGTTTAATAGTCCGTTCATAATCTTAAAAATACCAGCCCATTACAACAACAAAGGCAATTACTATCGTATTTACCAAATTAATTGGCAGTAAATATTTCCACTCTAAGGTTAATAATTGATCCACTCTTAAACGGGGGAAGGTCCATTTAAAAAGCATGATGACATAGATTAATGTAAATGTTTTACCAAAAAACCAGACTATTGGCGGAATGAAATCCATAACCTGATTTAAACCTTCAAACCCACTCACATGAAATGGCATCCACCCTCCCAAAAATACCGTTGCAGCTAATGCTGCTGACAAAAACATATTCATGTATTCTGCCAAAAAGAAAAAGGCAAACTTGATTCCTGAATATTCAGTATGAAAACCCGCTGTTAATTCAGATTCAGCTTCTGCAATATCAAAAGGACCTCTATTGGTTTCGGCGGTTGAAGCAATTAAGAAAATTAAGAATGAGATAAAAACAGGTATATGTCCTTTAAAAATCCACCATCCATTTGCCTGACTTTCTACGATAACAGATAATTGCATAGAACCTGTAAACATGATAATAGACAATAATGAGAGTGAAACGGAAAGCTCATAACTAATAATCTGAGCTCCACTTCGCAAGGCTCCTAACAACGAATACTTGCTATTACTAGACCATCCAGCCAATAGAATTCCTAACACACCTAAAGAGGTTATTGAAATAATGTAAAACAAGCCAATATTTAAATCGATGGCCTGAAAACCTTTGGCAAAAGGCAGAGCTCCAATGGTCATCATCGAAGCAATTACGACTATAAATGGAGCTAAATTAAACAAGAATTTATCAGCTTTTTTAACCATTAGTAACTCTTTAAACAAGAGTTTTATTAAATCAGCTACTGTTTGAAGTAAACCTAAAGGCCCCACTCTATTAGGCCCTAAACGGTTTTGTATGAAAGCACAAACCTTGCGTTCCATATAAACCAATGTTAAGCCTAAAATGGCATACATTGTTAAAAACAATAAACCAACTAGAACTAATTCAACGATGGCGACTGATGAGCTATTTAAATGCTGAACTAAAAAAAGGTGAATAGCTTGAGTAAGCTGTGAGAAATCGTACATATACGTTTGCTTAAATTATCTGTCAATATCAGGAATAACTAAATCTAGAGAACCACTTATTGCAACTAAATCGGCAATTTTGTGGCCTTTTGATAACAAATCCATCACAAATAAATTACTAAAATTAGGTGACCTAAATTTTAAACGTGCTGGAGACTTTTCATTATCACTTATAAGATATATACCTAGTTCACCCCTAGCAGTTTCTACTCTTTGGTAATAACTTCCCGCAGGTAGTTTTAAAACAGGTTTCATCTTGGCCGTAAAACCATCCTCAGGAAGTAATTCTATAAGCTGCTCAATAATTCGCATAGACTCCCACATTTCATCTATTCTGAGCATGTAACGAGAATAGACATCACCCTCAGTACGCAATTGTTCATTAACCTCAACTAAATCATAAGCACTGTAAGGTTGGTGAATACGAACATCACAACTAAAACCAGATCCTCGACCAGATGGACCTGTAACACCATAATTAATAGCCTGTTCATAAGAAAGTTTTCCGATGCCCTTACTCCGCGTTGTGAAAATCACATTACCAGACAGTAAGCGATCATATTCTGGAAGTTTATTTCTAAAATAAGTTATGAATTCCTTAATTCTAGGAACAAAATCAGGGTGTACATCATGCATTAAACCACCTGGACAGATATAACTATGTAATAAACGAGATCCACAGGTCTCTTCAAAAATATCCAAAATCATTTCGCGATCTCGCATACCGTAAAAAAAAGTGGTTAGCGCACCCATATCCATTCCAAATGCAGCCCACCATAACTGATGCGAACCAATACGACTTAATTCGGCTAGAATGGTACGTATTATTTTTGCTCGCTGAGGAATTTCAATTTCTAAGGCTTTCTCAACACATAGGCTTAACGCCTCATTATTCATATGAGCAGAGAGGTAATCCATACGATCAGTCAAATGAATGATTTGGCGATAGGTATTTGCCTCACACATCTTTTCAATCCCTCGATGGATATAACCACAATGTGGTACTACACGTTGAACCGTTTCACCTTTTAAACTCAATTCAAAACGCAATACCCCATGAGTAGAAGGGTGTTGTGGCCCCATATTAATGATGTATTCATCATTTTGCTCAACAAGTATTTCTCTCTTATTAACCTTACCTGTCATCTTACAATTGTATCATATTAATCGAATCAGCAAAGTCTTTCCTTAAAGGGAACCCTACAAAGTCATCTTCTAAGAATAACCGTTTTAAGTTTGGATGATTAGTAAACTGAATACCATATAAATCAAAAATTTCACGTTCCATAAATTCGGCTCCCGCCCATAGTTCAGTAACAGAATCGATGGTTGGATTATTTCTTTCTTCAAATACCACACGAAGAAAACAGTCTAACTGATAAACAGTAGAACGTAAATGATAAACAATACCTAGTTTTGAATCTATATCGACACCTAATTCACAAACTAACATATTATACTGAGTAGTCGGATTATTCCTTAAAGCTGTCATAACAAGCAATGCGCTATCTGCTGGTATCATCCATTCGGTACTGATCCAGGCCTTTTGATCTGTTAATTGCGGTAAAATACCACGAATAACAATTTCTGTAGAAGACAATTCCATCTTAACGACTATTTCTAAATGTGATTTTTTCTGTTAATCAAGCGATTACCAGCATTTTCGCCTTGAATTTTACGTTGTAACTGCATAATACCATACAATAAAGCTTCAGGTCGAGGAGGACATCCAGGAATGTAAACATCAACAGGAATAATATGATCTACACCTCTCACAACGGAGTATGTATTGGCATAAAACGGCCCCCCAGAAATAGCACAAGCCCCCATGGCAATAACATATTTTGGGTCAGCCATTTGGTCATATAAGCGTTTGAGCACAGGTGCCATTTTATGAACAATAGTACCAGCAACGACAATCACATCAGCCTGACGAGGGGTGGCACGATAAACTTCAACACCAAAACGAGCAAAGTCATGACGCGGGGCACCTGCTGCCATCATCTCTATACCGCAACAACTTGTTGCAAAGGTTAAAGGCCATAAACTATTAGAACGTCCCCAATTAATAAGACTATCAATTGTAGTTAAAAAGAAATTATCATTTGACTGAGCAAAAGCCTCTAACGACTCATTATCGTTAAAATCATCATACTTGATGGATTTAATATCTATTCCCATTTTAGTGCTTTTTTCTTCCATGCATACGCTAAACCTAATGCCAGTACAAAAAAGAAAATCAGTATCTCTACCAAAGCAGGTTTTCCAACTTCTTTAAGTACTTCTCCCCAAGGGAAAATAAAAACTATTTCTACATCAAAAACTAAATAGATTAATGCGAAAAGATAATAACCCACATTAAACTGAGACCAAGAATTATTTTTAGAAGGAATACCACATTCATAAGCTTCTACTTTAGTGGCATTGAAGGAATGAGGCATAATAAAATAGGAAAACACTATTGCGCCTCCAGACAAAATTAATCCTAGTACAAAAAACAGGACTAAAAGTTCGCTTTGCATAAGTCTATTCTTTAGTTTGAAAGAACAAACTTAAACTATACTTCAATACATTATTCTCTAAAAACAAGATATTTAATAAAGAAATTTATCTTCATTTCTTATATTACAATAGATCAACAATAAAGAAAAATAATTTAGAACAGATCTAAAGACCTTCAAACTAATCAATTAATCACTACTTAATAAATTAATCAAATAAACAAATTAAATAATCAAAAGAACGAGAAAAGGAGAACTTCTCTTCTTCCTGTTTTTAAAAATTATTTGTTTAGACTACCAGATCTCTTAAAGTTGCATTTGTTACTTGAATTTAGGAACTTTTACTAGTTCAACTAGAAGAAAACTATTTGATTAGACAAAAATCTATTTTCTGATAAAAAAAGTAATATATGAGTATCGGATTTAAGTCCTAATACTTCCATGTCTCCGTTGCGGCTGCAACTAAAAGCCTATCAAATAGTTTGTCACCAAAATATCGTCGATTTACTTTATAACAGAATTCGTTTAAGTAGTTCTGTATATGTTTTCGAGAAGTCATGTGGTTAATACCCAATAAATTCCTTTTAGCATTACTAATAATGGTATGAACCCAAGTAAAAGCTTTTTCTAGCTTATCGGTTGGTACTTTCATAGATAGATGACGCCAGACCGCTTCGTTAATTCGTGAGTAACTTCTAAAATCATCCGTTTTCACAACAGTGTTTTTACTGATATGGGTCTTTACGTTTTCCATAATGGTTTCGCCTTTTAAGTCTTCAATAACCAGCATTTTAACGAACTTCAACTGTGTTGGCTTTTGAAATTTATCAAGGTTCTTGTTTTTATCCATTGATACTTTTGATGAAACCATCACCAGCACCTTTGCCTGAGACTGACTGCCTCGGCCTCGCTTAGGCTTTTCATCGGTATCGTCATCGGAGGAATCCAAAACCGGAGCTTTAAAGAAACCCTCATCTAATTCAACTATTTGATCTAACTGATATTTACTATCCCTTTTGCCCATGACAGCTCTAAGTTTATGCAGCATTGCCCAGATTGGCTCGTAATACTTATGTCCTAACTGACGCTGTAATTCTAGAGCTGAGAAACTCTTTTTAGTGGAAGTCAATAAATGCATCGCAATGAACCAGTAGCGATATGGCAATTGTGATTTATACATCACTGTGCCACTTCGCAAAGTCATACGCGATCGACAAGACTTGCACTCATATTGATCTTTATTTTTCAACCAATAGTGCTCTGTATGACCACACTTATTACATACGACCCCTTGCTTATCACGAATACGTTTAAACTCCTGCTTACAGGAGTCTTCATCAGGGAAACGTTCTATAAAGCTTATCAGACTCATGTTTTTTCTTTCAAAGATAATCATTTAGGTATACTATCCGATACTCATAAAGTAATAAAATACATAACAAAAAAAAAGCAGCTAAACGCTGCTTTTAATTCGCAAACAACAAACAAATAATTACATTAAAAATGCCAATAAGATACCCGCAGCAACAGCAGAACCTATAACCCCTGACACGTTAGGAGCCATTGCATGCATTAATAAATGATTGGTAGGATCCGACTTTAAACCTTCTATCTGAGAAACACGTGCAGAATCAGGCACTGCAGAAACGCCTGCAGAACCAATTAAAGGGTTTACTTTATTTTCATCAGACAAAAATAAATTCATAATTCTGGCAAAAATAAGTCCACCGGCTGTAGCTACCGCAAAAGAAACGGCACCTAAAGCAAATATTTTCAACGAATTGGTTGTTAAGAAATAATCAGCCTGTGTTGATGCACCTACAGTAACACCTAAAAGGATGGTTACAATATTAATTAAAGCATTACGTGCAGTATCTGCCAAACGTTCTGTGACACCTGATTCCTTTAATAAATTGCCAAAAAACAACATACCTAAAAGAGGTAGTGCAGAAGGAGATATAAAAGTTGTAAATAACAGTCCTAGAATAGGAAACATCACTTTCTCAACTTTAGAAACTACACGTGGCGGTTTCATCTTAATAAGTCGTTCTCGTTTAGGAACTAACAATCGCATAATTGGCGGTTGTATTACTGGTACTAAAGCCATATAAGAATAGGCAGCAATAGCAATAGCTCCCATCAAGTGGGGTGCCAACTTAGACGAAAGAAATATGGCCGTAGGTCCATCCGCACCACCTATAATACCAATAGCTCCTGATTCTAATGCAGTAAATCCCATCGCAGAAGCACCATAAAAAGTCGCAAAAATACCTAATTGCGCGGCAGCACCCAAAATCATTAATTTAGGATTTGATATTAAGGACGAAAAATCCGTCATAGCACCAATCCCTAGAAATATTAATGGAGGATACACCCCTTGTTGAACACCAAAGTACAAATAGTTTAACACAGACCCTTCTTCGTAGATTCCAATTTTATAACCTTCCACAAAAGGAATATTACCTATTAAAATACCTGTACCAATAGGTATAAGTAAAAGAGGCTCATAATCATACTTAATAGCTAAGAAAATAAAGAATAATCCAACCGCAATCATGATGAAATTTTCCCATGTTGCATTATGAAATCCTGTAAAATTCCAAAACACTTCTAAGCCGTGAAATGCATTATTGAATGCAGCATTTCCGCTATCAACTCCAGCTGCATAAGCCTCAAACCCACCTCCAATAAACTGAAGTGAAAACAAGGCTGCAAGCACTCCGAAGAGTGTAATAAATCGTTTCATGTATCTATTTTTAATCCTATACAAAAATGCTAATGCATAATTATATCCCAATTAAACTAACTCCATTAGTACATCATTCTGCAGAACTGCTCCTCCAATAGAAACAAGAATCTTATTAACAGTCCCATCTTTTTCTGCTAACACATTATTCTCCATCTTCATGGCTTCCATAATAAGTAATGCATCCCCCTTATTAACCACATCACCTTCTTTAACTAATATTTTAAAGATAGTTCCTGGAAGTGGAGATAATACCTTACTCACTCCTGAGACATCATTTTTAGAAATAAACCCTTCGCCCGATTGACGTTGAACTTCAGGTCTGACAATTTTAGGTGTTTTAACAGACTTCTTCACTTCTTGCTGAATCTCTACTACGTAAAGGGTCCCATTCACATCAATCTTAGCGATGTTGTCTTCTATGTCTTTAAGATGTACATTGTACTTATTACCCGATATAGTAAAATCAAATTTTTTCATAACAAGTTATCTAGGGAAATTAATATTTGTAAAACCATAGACCTTAGAACTCCAAGGAGAATAAGTACGTTTTACTTGTTTAATGGTTATAACATTACTCTCTTCATCGTGTAAATCATTAAAATACAAACAAAGAGCCATAGCTATAGCAGCATTTGTTTCTCCAGACATGACTACATCTTTAACTTTACTTCCGGTATTTTTATTTCCCTCTCGACTTCGCAACAACCGTTTGAAGTCCAAACTTAATATCTTGGGAACCAAAGTAAAAATCAAAATAAGAAAACATAAAGCAACAAAAACGATGGCATAACCAAGCATTGTTATAGTCCATGTTTGGGAATCAACAAAAAGTAAATTCATAACTATTTTCTTTATAAAGGAATATTAGAATGCTTTTTAGGCGGATTAACAACCTTTTTAGTTTGAAGATTTTGAAATGCACGTATAACTCTAAAGCGAGTATTTCTAGGCTCGATCACATCATCAATATATCCAAAAGAAGCAGCATTATAAGGATTGGCAAAGGCTTCGTTATACTCAGCTGTTTTCTTTTGAAGATATGCAAGTCGCTCTGCTTCATCTGTAATCTTAGAAATAGCACGCCCTTCGATTACCTCTATCGCTCCTGCAGCACCCATAACTGCAATTTCAGCTTGAGGCCAAGCGTAATTAAAATCCCCACGTAATTGTTTACACGACATAACATCATGAGCACCTCCATAGGATTTACGTAAAGTAATAGTCACTTTAGGTACAGTAGCTTCGCCATATGCAAACATCAATTTAGCTCCTTCGGTTATGATACCAGCATACTCCTGAGCGGAACCAGGTAGAAAACCAGGAACATCCACAAGGGTTAACAACGGAATATTAAAGGCATCACACATACGCACAAAACGAGCAGCCTTGCGTGAGGCGGCACAATCTAGTACTCCTGCAAGATAATTTGGTTGATTAGCAACTACTCCAACCGATTGACCATCCATACGACAAAAACCTGTAATGATATTTTTTGCATAATTACGATGTACCTCTAAAAATTCACCATCATCCGCTAACGAAAAGATAACCTCTTTCATGTTATACGGAAGGTTGGAATTATCCGGAACAATTGTATTCAAAGCATCATCCAACCTATCAATAGGATCACCATTACTAAATACAGGTGCTTCCTCCATATTATTTTGAGGCAAATAAGAAACCAACTTACGAATCATCATAAGTCCCTCTTCTTCGGTAGCTACCTTAAAATGAGCCACTCCAGATTTTGAAGTATGCACGTCAGCACCACCTAGATCAGCAACGGTAATATCCTCATTGGTAACTGTTTTAACAACCTTTGGTCCAGTTACAAACATATAAGAATTCTCCTCCGTCATCATAATAAAATCGGTAAGAGCAGGTGAATATACAGCTCCGCCAGCACATGGACCAAAAATAGCAGATATTTGAGGGATTACTCCTGAAGCCATAATGTTACGCTGAAAGATTTCGGCATAACCAGCTAATGAATTAACCCCCTCTTGAATACGCGCACCACCAGAGTCATTAATACCAATGATAGGAGCCCCCACTTTCATGGCCATGTCCATGACTTTACAAATTTTTTGTGCTAATGTTTCTGACAAAGAACCTCCAAAAACTGTAAAATCCTGAGCATATACATAAACAATACGACTATCAATAGTTCCATGTCCTGTAACAACACCATCACCTAAAAACTTAGAATTCTCCATACCAAAATTGGTGCATCGATGAGTCACAAACATGTCTAACTCTTCAAAAGAACCTTCATCTAGCAACAATTCAATACGTTCACGAGCTGTTAACTTCCCTTGTGCATGTTGCTTTTCGATACGGTCTATACCTCCACCTAACTTAGCCTTTGTTCTCAGCTCTATTAGATTGTTAATTTTATCTTGATTTGCCATCTTTTGCGTCTATGTTGACTTAAAATCTATTTACTTGGATCTTCACAAAGCTCTGTTAATACGCCAAATGTAGCTTTCGGATGTAAAAAACCAATATTTAAGCCTTCAGCACCCTTACGAGGCGTTTTATCAATAACAGTAACGCCAGAAGCGTCCAACGTAGTTAAAGCTTCAGCTAAACCTTTCACAGCAAATGCAATATGGTGGATACCTTGACCTTTTTTATCTAAAAACTTACCTATTGGACCTTCAGGATCAGTAGACTCCAATAATTCTATTTTAGTTTGTCCCACCATAAAAAAAGCAGTTCTTACTTTTTGGTCTGCTACTTCTTCGATAGCATAACACTCCAAGCCAAAAGACTTTTCATAAAAAGAAATTGCTTCTTTAAGATTATTTACTGCAATGCCGATGTGTTCAATATGCGTTGGTTTCATAATTATAGTTTTTAAATTGTTTAAAATGAAGATACCAAAAGTACAAACATAAAATAAGGATATATCTACTTATTTTATGTTTTATAACAGTGATTAAATATTTGCAAAATACAAAAACAAAAAAACCCGTTAATCCTTCGATTAACGGGTTTCTAAAAAAAAGGCGGTGACCTACTCTCCCACTTCTACGCAGTACCATCGGCGCTGACAGGCTTAACTTCTCTGTTCGGAATGGGAAGAGGTGGAACCCTGTCGCTATAACCACCTAAATATCTTTATTTAG
>QKIO01000130.1 GCA_003251015.1 Bacteroidales bacterium | reverse complement strand
TAAAATAGAAAAGCCGGTTCACGTTTGAACCGGCTTTTCACTTCAGATATGATAACAAAACAACGCAACCATATTAATAATTGTATGATGTTTGACCGTGCTCGTGAATATCTAAACCTTCACGTTCTTCAATTTCAGATACACGTAATCCCATTGTAGCTTTGATAATTCTAAATAAGATGTATGCTAGTCCAAATGCCCAAGCACCTACAGCAACTACACCAATAGCTTGCGAACCTAGTAAGTCAAATCCACCACCGTAGAATAATCCACCTTCTTGTGCAAATAAACCAACCATTAATGTTCCTAGTGCACCTGTGAATCCATGTACAGAAATTGCCCCTACTGGATCATCAATGCGTAATTTCTGATCTATAAACTCAATACTATATACAATTGCAAAACCTGCGATGGCACCAATAGCTACTGCTCCTGCAGGTGAAACTAAATCACAACCTGCTGTAATAGCTACTAAACCTGCTAATGCACCGTTTAAAGTCATTGATAAATCTGGTTTGCCATATTTAAACCAGGTTACAATCATGGTTACTGTTGCGCCTGCTGCTGCTGCAAGGTTAGTAGTGATGAAGATGCCAGCTACTGCGTAAGCATTATCGCCACTGATTGCTAACTGTGAGCCTGGGTTGAAACCAAACCATCCCATCCATAGAATAAATACCCCTAATGCTCCTAATACCATGTTGTGACCAGGTATTGCATTGGCTTTCCCATCTGCTGTGTATTTGCCAATACGTGGACCTAATACAATTGCACCTGCTAATGCTGCCCATCCCCCAACGGAGTGTACTGCTGTAGAGCCTGCAAAGTCATGGAAAGGTGTAGCCAAGGTTGACAACCATCCTCCACCCCAGATCCAGTGACCTGATATTGGATAAACCACAAGGGTAATAACTACCGAGTAAACTAAATAAGAGCTAAACTTAGTTCTTTCTGCCATGGCTCCCGAAACGATTGTTGCGGCAGTGGCTGCGAATACTGTTTGAAAGAATAAGTTGTGTAAGTCGGTTGGGTTACTGTAGAACAAGTCAAATGAGCCAATAAAGCTATTTCCTTCGCCATACATTAAGCTGTAACCAATTAACCAAAATACTAATGAACCTAAACAGAAGTCCATTAAGTTTTTCATGATGATGTTACCAACGTTTTTTGCTCTAGTAAATCCTGCTTCCACCAAGGCGAACCCGGCTTGCATAAAAAAGACTAAGATACCGGCCACTAAGACCCATAATATATCTAATGCACTGTTTGCGTCCATAATAATACGTTTTAAAGTTTGAAATTTTGTTTCTGTCTGTGCTACTTTTCATATAGCGTTTCTGGTCCCGACTCACCTGTTCTAATGCGATAGGTTTCTTCTACGTCGGTCACAAAAATCCTTCCATCTCCTATTTCTCCTGTACGAGCCGATTTAATGATGGCTTGTACTGTTTTGTCTACATTAATATCTCTTACAATGATGGATACCAATCTACGCTCTATGATTGTGGTGTCGTATAACGTACCTCTATATAAATGGCCTTCGCGTGCAGTGCCTGTACCTCTTACATCCCAATGTGAAAAGAAAGTAATATCTTGTTCTTCAAGTGCTTTCTTTACTTCTTCAAAACGAGATAACCGAATAATTGCTTCAATTTTCTTCATGATGTCTAATGTTTTTGTTTGTTGTTTTATTACTTTTTGGGTATAAGAAGAGCAGGTCGTTTAATTTCTTGTCAACGATTGTTGTGTTGTCTAATACGTTTATTGTAACGACCTAACTCTTCAGAAAGTGGGTGTTGTTAGAAGGTAATACCTGCTACGATCAATAATTCTTCCTTGTTTGGATTTAAAATTACTTGGCCGAAAATAGGTAATGAATAGCTGTCTGTGATTTTAATGTCTTTTGTAGTTCCAATGCCTACGTTTACGATCTGAAAATCACTTTTCTCACCAGATATGGCATATATACCATCACCACCACCAACAAACACATTGAATTTATCAAAAGCATAACCTGCTTCAATATACATGATGCCATTTTCATATCCAGCACCTGCAGGAGTGTTGTTAAGCATGTAGTTTGCGCTTAAACTAAAGCCTTTTAGCTCATAAGCTAAGTTTAGTTCAAAAGCATGGTTAGATGTGGTGTCGCTTATTTTTCCGTAAGGTCCTGTGTGTGCATAATAGTCAGTCAATCCAACACTTAACCCAAAGTCAAAACCGTAATTTACATATAAGTCAGATTCTTGGTAGCCATCAGCGAATCCATAAGAACCCCATGCGCCTATCGCCAATCCTCCAGTTGAATATTCAACAGTTGGTTGAATGTGTGGAGAGTTTCCTAACTCAGTACCGCGCCATACATACCTTGACACAACATCTGCCGAAACATCAAATCCGCCATCTTGTGCGCTTGCCGTCATTGCGGCCAATCCTAGTCCTAATACTAATAATACTTTTTTCATAATAGTAACAGTTAATTGTTAATAATTGCGTTTTATACTTTTTGTGCGATAGGGGTATCGCTTGTAAAAAGTGTTTTTTTATTATCACACCCCCTTTTTCTGACGGTGATAATGCAAATATAATGCATTTGATTCTACTTGTGCAAATTTTTTGGGGGTTAAAATCAAAAAAAGCATAAAATAATTATTTCACCCCCTATTTTCTAGGGGGTGGGTGTTTAGAAAATGTAAATGTTCGCTATTTGTGAGTTGTTTTATGGGGTGTTTGTTGTTTGTTCTGTTTTTTCACCTGTTTTTTTCTAAAAATAACATATCATGTATGAATTTAGTGTTTTTTGAGAACAGTTGGATGGAAAGTGAGTGAGATTTCACTTGGTATGCTGTTTTATCTTGAGCTGTCTTGGTGTTTGAGATTGGCTAGCGTGGGTTTGATTAAGCTATTACTGTTTTTTGTTGTTAATCAGATTTGCTGTGATGTTATTCAAGGTAAGTGTGACATTGTTATTATAGGTCTTAGTGTTTTGTAGTTTGTGTTGTTTTTGCAAGCTTTCTCTAAATATATTATTGAGCTGGTGAACTTTTTATTCTGCTAGAAGTTTTAGATATAATTGGATGGTGATGAGGTGTGTAATATCCAGTAGTTCAAACTGAAGCAAGGGCTGTTTGAGAAAAGTAGTGATGTATGTAGTTATTTGCATGTAATTTATGAAGTTTGTAGTTGGATTTTACTATCTAAATAGCTACTTTTGTCTCCGTTTTTTAGGTGTATCTTGGCATTACATATCTAGGTGTAAGATAAAGGTTTGTCAGGGTATTCGACTTTTAAAAATTTATTTTTTACCGTATAATAAAGTATAACGTTTAGTAAAGTTATTCTCCATAATCGATTAATATGATGCAGAAAAGATTTCCAAAACCTCAGGGGTTGTACGATCCAGCCAATGAACATGAGAATTGTGGTATTGGTTTTGTGGCTAATATAAAGGGTCACCAAACGAATGATATAGTGAAGAGAGGGTTGGAGGTGCTGAATAACATGACGCACCGAGGAGCCGAAAGTTCTGATAATAAATCGGGTGATGGAGCTGGTTTGCTAATGCAAATTCCTCACGAGTTTTTTCAAACTTTTAAGCTTGGGTTGCCTGAAATGGGTAAGTATGGTACTGGTTTAGTGTTTTTACCAAAAGCTGAAAAAGAAGCCTTAGCTTGTCAAGAGATCCTGAATAAATATATTGTTCTTGAAGGGTTAACCTTAGTTGGTTACCGTGATGTGCCTGTTGATAGCACCGTTATTGGTGAAATCGCTCGCAGTTCAGAACCTTCTATGCGTCAGATTTTTGTGACGGGTAAGTTTGAACAAGATATCCTAGAACGTAAATTATATTTAGCTCGTAAACAAGCTGAAAATGAGGTGCGTGCTTCGCAACTTTCCGAGAAAGAAAGTTTTTATCTTCCTAGTTTATCAACTAAGATTTTTATATATAAAGGGATGTTAACCCCTCAGCAATTGGGGCAGTACTTTATCGATTTGCAAGATCACCGCGTGAAAAGTGCCATTTCTTTGGTTCACTCACGTTTTAGTACCAACACTTTTCCTACATGGGACTTGGCTCAGCCATTTCGTATGTTAGCTCATAATGGTGAAATTAACACGGTTAAAGGAAATCGTTTGTGGATGGAAGCGCGTGAGAGTTTATTGGAGTCTGATTTGTTTGGTGATGATTTGAAGAAATTATTCCCAATCATCTCTCCTAATATGAGTGACTCGGCGTCGTTAGATAACGTATTGGAGTTCTTATTCCTTACGGGGCGTACCTTACCTCATGCCTTAAGCATGATGATACCTGAATCGTGGAATAGCAAAAATCCAATCCCAGATAGTTTAAAAGCTTATTACGAGTATCACTCTACTATTATGGAGCCTTGGGATGGACCTGCATCTATTGTGTTCTCTGATGGTCGTTACATTGGTGGTACTCTTGATAGAAACGGTCTTAGACCATCACGTTATGTGATCACTAAAGATGACATGATTGTAATGGGTTCTGAAGTGGGTTGTCAGGTATTTCCACCAGAGGCCATTAAAGAAAAAGGTCGTTTGAAGCCTGGTAAATTACTTTTGGTTGATACCCAATTAGGTATTATTATTCCTGATGAAGAAATTAAAGCTCAGTTGTCAAAGCGTCAGCCCTACGGCAACTGGCTTAAAGAAAACAGAATCCGTCTGCGTGAGATGGAATCTAAAAAGGCTAGCTCTGAATTTAAAATTGGCGACGAATACGATACCTACTTAAAAGTATTTGGTTATAACAAGGAAGATTTCGAACAAGTTATACATCCAATGGCTGTTACTGCTGCGGAACCAATTGGTTCAATGGGCAACGATACCCCTATTGCGGCTTTTTCAGATAAGCCTCAACGTATGTTCTCTTATTTCCGTCAGTTGTTTGCTCAGGTAACAAATCCTCCAATTGATCCAATTCGCGAAGGTTTGGTTATGGCCTTAACCAATTACATTGGTTCTGTGTCTAAAAACTTGTTGACCGAAGAGCCTACACATTGTCGCTCAATTAAGTTTGAGAGTCCGATAATGACCAATGCTGATCTTGACAAAATTAAGGAGTATGACCGTGAAGAGTTTTCTCACGTTACGCTTCCTATGACTTTTGCTAAGGCTGATGGAGGTAAAGGACTTGAAGCTGCTGTTGAAAACATCTGTAAATTAGCTGAAAAAGCTGTTGACGATAAGAAGGCTTACGTTATTTTAAGTGATAAGATGGTAGATGCAGATAATGCGCCTATTCCATCGTTGATGGCCGTTGCTGCGGTACATCATCACTTGATTAAAACGAAAAAACGTATGCAAGTTGGATTAATTGTTGAGACGGGTGAAGCTCGCGAAGTAATGCATTTTGCTACTTTATTAGGTTATGGTGCGAGTGTAATTAATCCTTACGTATGTTTTGCTGCAATCAATCGCATGGTTGATTCAGGTAAAGTAAACGACACATATGCACATGCTCACGAGAACTTTATTAAATCGGTTGATAAAGGTATTCTGAAAATCATGTCAAAAATGGGTATTAGTACCCTTCGTAGTTACCACGGAGCTCAAATGTTTGAAGCTGTGGGTGTTTCTCAAGCGGTAGTTGACAAGTGTTTTATTGGCACACCTACCAAAATTGGCGGCGTTGGATTTGAAGAAATTGCTCAAGAGAGTATTTTAGATCACAACAAAGCATTTGATCCTGCTTTCATGGAAGATCCATATGCAAGCAAAGGTTCATTAGCGTTCCGTAAGTATGGTGAAAAACATGGGTGGAATCCTGAAACGATTGGATTACTTCAGTGGGCTACTTCTGAAAACGATTATAGTAAATTTAAAGAATATAGTGCTAAAGTTAATTCAGATAATAAAACCCCTTTATTTATACGTGGTTTCTTAACCCCAAAGGCTGGAAAAAAAATAGATATCAACGAAGTAGAACCTGTTGAAAGCATCACTAAACGTTTTGTGACAGGTGCGATGTCTTATGGCTCTATCTCTAAAGAGGCTCACGAAGCATTAGCTCGCGCTATGAACACGGTTGGTGGTCGTAGTAATACGGGTGAAGGTGGTGAAGATCCTGAACGTTTTAAAAGTGATGCACGTAGTTCTATTAAGCAGGTAGCTAGTGGACGTTTTGGTGTAACAAATAATTATCTAATCAACGCTGACGAGCTTCAGATTAAGATTGCTCAAGGTGCTAAACCTGGTGAAGGTGGACAACTTCCAGGGTTTAAGGTGGATAAGATTATTGGTAAACTAAGAAAATCAACACCAGGCATTACACTTATATCGCCCCCTCCTCATCATGATATTTATTCTATTGAGGATTTAGCTCAACTTATCTTCGATTTAAAATGTACGAACCCTCGCGCTAAAATTAGTGTTAAGTTAGTGTCAGAAAACGGAGTAGGTACTGTGGCTGCTGGTGTAGCAAAAGCTCATGCTGACTTAATTGTTATTGCAGGTACAGAAGGCGGTACGGGCGCTAGCCCTACTAGCTCTATCAAACATGCTGGTATGCCTGTTGAAATAGGTTTAGCAGAAACACAACAGACTTTGGTTATGAATAACCTGCGTGGTCGTGTGACTCTACAAACCGATGGTCAGCTTAAAACTGGTTTGGATGTGGTTAAAATGGCCATGTTAGGTGGTGAAGAGTTCGGTTTTGCAACGTCTGCATTGGTTACTTTAGGTTGTATTATGATGCGTAAGTGTCACTTAAATACATGTCCTGCTGGTGTGGCTACTCAAGATGAGGAGTTACGTAAGCGTTTTATTGGTAAGTATGTTTACGTTGTTAACTTCTTCAATTTTATTGCTCAAGAAGTAAGAGAGATCCTTGCAGAACTAGGTTATAAATCGCTTGACGAAGTAATAGGACGTGCCGATTTATTAGAACAAGATAAAACTGTTGGAAACTGGAAGACAAAAGGTATCGACATGAGCCGTTTGTTACATTTCCCTGAAGAAGGAAAAAAATATCCATTACGTAAGACAACAGAACAAGATCATGGTATTGATCATGTGCTGGATCGTAAATTAATAAAACTATCGCAACCAGCCCTAATTAATCAATCTAAGGTTTGGATTGCAAGTGATATTTGTAACGTAGATCGTACTGTTGGTGCAATGCTTTCGGGTGAAGTATCAAAAAAATACGGAGAAGAAGGGTTACCTAAAAATACCATTAACTGTAATTTCCAAGGTTCAGCTGGTCAAAGTTTTGGTGCTTTCCTTGCAAGAGGTGTGGCATTTAAATTAGAAGGTGATGCCAACGATTATTTGGGTAAAGGCTTATCTGGTGGTAAAATCGTGGTAGTGCCTCCTACGGCTTCTACATTTGTGGCTGAGGATAATATCATTGTTGGTAATACCTTATTATATGGGGCAACTAGTGGTAATGTTTATATTAGAGGTGTTGCAGGCGAACGTTTTGCGGTACGTAACTCGGGTGCTTTAGCCGTAGTTGAAGGTGTAGGCGATCACTGTTGTGAATACATGACTGGTGGTAGAGTTGTAGTGCTGGGTAAAACAGGTCGTAACTTTGCAGCTGGTATGAGCGGTGGTATTGCTTATGTGTTAGATGAAGAAGGTAATTTCGATTACTATTGTAACAAAGGCTTGGTTGATCTTACACCAGTTCAAGATCATGATGATATTCAAGAATTACAATTCTTGTTAAACAAGCATTTGCTGCACACCAATAGTGAACGTGCTCAGCAAATTTTGGTAGATTGGGTTACTTATTTGCCTAAGTTTGTTAAAGTTATTCCTTTTGAATACAAAAAAGTAATGGAAGAGGAGAAAATCAAGGTGCTTGATCAAAAATTAAGAGATACCGAAGATTCACCTTACCTTAGAGAGTAATCAAGATAGTTAGAATATTACAGATGCCTTAAAACAAAGGGTGTATATAGATCCTTTGTTTTAAGTCTCTTATAAAAAAATACAGTTATGGCAGATCCTAAAGGATTTATGAAAATAGCTCGCAAAGATGGTGGTAATCGTCCTATAAGTGAAAGAGTTGATGACTACGGCGAAGTGGAGCAAACGCTTAATGAGCAAGATCGTGTTCTACAAGCGTCTAGGTGTATGGATTGTGGTATTCCTTTCTGTCACTGGGCTTGTCCAGTAGGTAGTAAAATACCTGAGTGGCAAGATGCTATCTATAAAGGTGAGTGGAAGTTAGCCAGTGAAATTTTGCATTCAACCAATAGTTTTCCTGAGTTTACAGGACGTATTTGTCCCAACCCTTGCGAAAAGTCTTGTGTGTTAGCTATTCACAAAGAAGGGGTTACCATTCGTGAGAATGAGTGCTCTGTAGTTGAAAAAGCTTTTGATGCTGGATATATTACTCCTCGTATTCCATCTAAACGTACTGGTAAAAAAGTAGCTGTGATTGGTGGTGGTCCTGCTGGTTTATCGGTAGCTGACTTACTTAATCAAGCAGGTCATACTGTTACAGTGTTCGAAAAAGACAATGCTGTTGGTGGTTTATTACGTTACGGTATTCCAGATTTCAAATTGAATAAGAAGGTTATTGATCGTCGTGTTAAATTGTTTGAAGAAGAAGGCATTCTCTTTAAATTGAATACAATGGTTGGTCAAACTGTTAAAGGGGAAGAGATCCTTAAAGACTTTGATGCAGTAGTGTTAACCATTGGTGCTATGAAGCCTCGCGATATCGCAGTTGAAGGTCGTGAGTTGAAAGGCGTTCATTTTGCAATGGATTTCTTAACTCAACAAAATAAAATTAACCGTGGCGAACAGATCTCTGAACAAGAGCGTTTGTTGGCTCAAGGTAAAAATGTGTTAGTTATTGGTGGCGGAGATACAGGTAGTGATTGTGTAGGAACTTCTATTCGTCAAAAGGCGAAAGCGGTAACTCAAATCGAAATATTACCTAAGCCTCCAGTAGAAAGAGCAGGCGGTAACCCATGGCCTTACTGGCCTACGACGCTTAAAACATCTACTTCACACCAAGAAGGTTGTGAACGTAAGTGGAGCTTAAATACCAAACGTTTTATTGGTGAAAACGGTCAATTAAAGCAAGTTGAATTGGTTGAAGTTGAGTGGACTAAAGGAGATAAAGGACAGTGGGTAATGACTGAGAAGCCTGAATCTGCCTATGTGATGGATGCTGAACTTGTTCTTCTCTCAATGGGTTTTGTGAGCCCTGTTCACGAAGGGTTGGTTAACGAATTTGGTTTAGAGTTAGATCCTCGTGGTAACATAAAGATTGGTGCTGATTATGCAACTAGCAAAGCAAATGTTTTTGCTGCTGGTGATGCTTCTAATGGTGCTAGTTTGGTTGTGACTGCCATTGCCAAAGGTCGTGAAGCTGCTATGAGTGTTAATAGCTTCTTGAAAACGAAGTAGTTTCTTTACTGTGTGCTATATATGGGGTTGTCTTATTTTTTAGACAACCCTTTTATTGTATATGGTGGTTATGTTTATTGTTTTTACATGTAAGTCATCCTAATGAAAAAATGTTCTCTTCTTTTTCTTTTTAGCCTTTTGCTTCCTTTTACAACGCTAATAGCACAACGTAATATCGTTTCGCAACGTCCAAAACTTGTGGTTTTTTTGTTTGTTGATGAGTTAAGCACTGACCAGTTAGTAGCGTTTCGTGATCGTTTTTCTGATAAGGGTTTTAATAAATTACTCAACGGAGGTACGTTTTATCGAAATGCGTCCTATCCTGCGGGTTCTGTTTATCCAGGCAGTAATTTATCTACCTTTTATACTGGTGCTTATCCTGCAACTCATGGTATCGTTTCTGATAAATGGTTCGATAAAACCAGAGGTGGTGAATATAGAGCGGTAAGTAATAAGATCAATGAGAATATGCCTGATAGCTCTCGCACTTCGTTTTCTACGTCTCAATTGTTGGTTTCTACCTTCACCGATGAACTTAAATGGATGTATAATGGCAATGCGAAGGTTAGCGCTATCTGTTTTACGCCAAGCGATTTTTTATGGGCTGGAGGCCATGCTCCTAATGGACTTTACTTTTTAAGTAAGCGCACAGGTGGGTTCGAACTTGCTAACGATACCTCAATAAACAAAGTGTCATGGATGTCCGAGTTTAATAGTAAAAAATTGGCCGATCTATATTCTGAACGTGAATGGGGGCCTCGTTATGATTTAAAAGACTATTATCAACTCAAGAATTTTAATGTGGGCTTGTCAGATGCGCATACGTTCTTGTATTCTCTTAAAAAGGATAAGTCTAGTAGACCTTATGCTAAAGTAGTAAGTTCGCCTTACGGTAATAAATTGATGCGTGATTTTGTGGCTTCTCATATTATTAATGAAAAGTTGGGTAAGGATGATGTAACGGATGTATTGTCCATACAATTCACTGCCCAAACAAGTTTTAGACCCAATGCTTCTGTTTTTGAACCCGAAATCGAAGATATGTTACTTCGTTTAGATGCCGAAATTGCCGATGTGATATCTATTGTAGAAGATCAAGTAGGTCTACAAAATACCTTGTTTGTGTTGTCAGGAGTATCTGCTCCACTACGTACTGCTGCTGATTATGCGCGAAATAAGATTCCATCAGGAACCTTTAGTGGTGCCAAAGCAGCATCATTGCTAAACCTTTATTTAATGGCTGTTTACGGACAAGGTAAATGGGTTAAAGCATATTACGATGGTCAGATTTATTTAAACCATGAGTTGCTTAAACAATCAAAATTGTCTTCAGAAACGATTTTGGAGCAATCCTGCGATTTTTTAATGGAGATGGAAGGGGTTGCTTATGCCTTATCTGCTAGTGAATTGATGTCTGCTAGTACTGATCTGGGTGCTTTGAAATCATTAAAACTGACGTATCACCCACGTCGTTCTGGTGATATATTATTGCGCTTACAACCAGGATGGAATGAGTCTGTGAATGGAGACTTAGTTTATCGTCATTGGGATGGTGTGCAAATGCCCTTGGTTTTTTACGGATGGAAAATTCCACGTCAGAACATTGGTAAATATGTTAATATGATTGATGTGGCACCAAGTATTTGTTCGTTTTTAGAAATTCCTTTCCCCAACGGTTGCGAAGGTAAACCCTTGGTTGATATTATCCCTTAAAACGTTTTTGACTTTACCACATGGATAAAGTCTTCCAAGAGGTGAAGGTCTTTTTCAAAAGCGTTTCCAATAACAACAATGTCTGCCCCAGCTTGGCAGGCATTGCGTACTTTTTCTACCGTGTTTAATCCACCACCTATCATTAATGGGATGTTAATCTCATGTTTCACAGTGTTTATCATCTCTTGCGAGATAGGGTTCAATGCACCACTCCCTGCATCCATATAAATTAGTTGCATTCCTAAATACTGGCCAGCCAAAGCGGTGGCTATAGCAATATCTGTTTTATTCGCAGGTATCGCTTGCGTTTGACTGATGTATTGCACCGACGTGGTTGACCCTCCATCAATCAGCATATACCCTGTTGAGATAGCTTCTATGGCATGTTTTTTTAATAATGGTGCTGCACTTACATGATGGCTAATTAAAAATTCGGGGTTTCGCCCTGATATAAGTGACAAAAATAAGATAGCGTCTGCATTGGGTGCCACTTGTATGTAACTGCCAGGATAGAGTATAACAGGTAGTTTTACCCATTCTTTTAGATCGTCAATAAATGTAAACGTGTCTTTACTTATCAAACTACCTCCAATTAACAGTAAATCAGGACCTACTGTCTTTAGGATATTGATGAGTTTTAGTTTATTCTCGGCCGGGAATTTATCAGGGTCTATTAATAATGCTAGCTGTTTTTCGCCCTTCTCAAATTTATCTTTTATAGTCTGGTAGATCATAT
>QKIO01000239.1 GCA_003251015.1 Bacteroidales bacterium | reverse complement strand
TAATATTGTTTCAAAATACAAACCCATTGTCACCAATCTTAAGATGTTTAATCAAGAGGTTTCGCCAGGTGATGTAGTAAAAGGGTATACCATCTTAAGCAAACAAATATGGGAACTAGATAAACTTACCATCCCCTATCAACTCAACGACTTTACGCTTGAGTTTTCAGCACTTAATTTCGCCTCCCCTCAAAAGGTATTTTATGAATATAAACTAGAAGGCTTTTCTGATGAGTGGATAAAAACAGATGCGTCACGTAGATGGGCAAACTATACTGGGCTCAATCCTGGCCAATACACATTTAGGTTACGAGCTGCTAGTAAAACTGGACTAACCTACAATAGAGATGACGAATTCAGATTAGTGATATACATAAAACCCCCATTCTACCTAACCACCTGGTTTGGTGTTGTTTTACTTTTCACAATTATTCTACTAGTTATATTCTACACCAAATGGCGCACCTATAATTTAAACAAACAAAATGAGGATTTAGAGGTGAAAGTTAAACAACGCACTCAACAATTAGCCCAAACAAACTCCTTATTAGAAGAAACACAAGAAGAATTAACGCTACAAAACGAGGAGCTTTGTAACCACAGAAACTTACTTGAAATAAAAGTGGAAGAAAGAACCTCAGAATTGCTTATTGCCAAAGAAAAAGCAGAAGAATCTGACCGTTTAAAGTCTGCATTCTTAGCTAACCTTAGTCACGAAATAAGAACACCTATGAATTCGATTGTAGGATTTGCCAACCTACTAGAAACAACTAAGGATGAGAAAACACGAAATTATTTTATTTCGACAATTAACAAAAACTGTGAATCGTTATTGGTATTAATTAATGACATTATGGATATCTCATTAATACAAGCCAACCAAGTAAAAATTAATCCACGACCATTCTGCGTGAATGAGGTGATTAAAGATACACACGCTTATTTTTCGATAAATATCCACCCTTCGGTACGCATCACTTTTAATAACGAAAGTGAAAATGTAATAATAACCAACGACGAGGCGAGATTTAAACAGATTATAACCAACCTATTGAGCAACGCCCTCAAATACACACATCAAGGAACCATTGAAATAGGATACATACAAAAAACTAACACCATAGAATTTTACGTAAGTGACACTGGCATAGGAATACCAAAAAAAGCACAACAAACCATATTTACTCCTTTTACAAAAGTGGAATATAACACAGATCGTCTTTACAGTGGCACAGGCATTGGACTATCCATTACAAAACGATTAGTCGAATTGATGGGTGGCGAGATCTGGTTAGAGTCTGAAGAAGGCCATGGAACCACCTTTTCATTTTACCTACCCTTAAATGATTAAGATAAGTATTTTCATCAAAAAAAATTACACCAAAACATTTGTGTGTAAAAAAAATAATAACGTACTTTGATTCATATTTAAATGTTCGTTTTAAATTTAAACATCATGAGTGGCGAAAAAGTACACCTAAAAGGAATTACCTGGGATCATAGTAGAGGATTCACCTCAATTGTTGCTGTTTCACAACGCTTTCACGAGTTAAACCCTAATGTAGAAATCACTTGGGAGAAAAGATCGTTGCAAGCTTTTGCTGATGAACCAATCAGTGAGTTAGCGAAACGTTATGATTTATTAATTATTGATCACCCATGGGCAGGTTTTGCAGCCCGCACAGGTGTTATCGTACCATTAGACAAGTATTTACCCGCAAATTACTTAAACGACCAAGCTGAAAATACCGTAGGTAAATTAACTTTGATGGTTATCAATGTGCCTTAGCTATTGACGCAGCTACTCCTGTAGCAGCTAGCCGCTTAGATCTTTACGAAAAACTAGGTTTAAACATGCCTCAAACATGGGATGACCTGCTAGCCTTAGCTAAAAAGGGATTAGTGGCAATTCCTGGTATCCCACAAGATACATTGATGAGCTTTTACATGGTTTGCTGTACTTTAGGTGAAGATGTAGCCGTTTCTAAAGACTATTTCATCTCAGACAAAGTAGGTATGAAAGCCTTAGAGATGTTACGTGAGTTAGGACAATACATTGCACCTGAGTGTTACGACATGAACCCAATTAAGGTTTATGAAGCCATGACGTTAACAGATAAATATGCATATTCTCCATTTGCTTATGGTTATACTAATTATTCGCGCAAGGGATATGCCAGAAAACCATTAAAATATCACGATACTGTAGCAATTAACAATAACAAACTAATTACCACACTAGGAGGTACAGGTTTGGCAGTATCTGCACAATGCAAACACACAGATATTGCTGTTAAATTTGCCGAATTCTCAGCCAGTCCGGAGGTTCAAAAAACCATTTTCTTTGACAATGGTGGTCAACCAGGACACAGACAAGCTTGGTTAGACACACATACTAACTTCAACAGCATGGACTGTTTAAAAGACACATTACCTGTTTTAGACAGAGCGTTCTTACGTCCACGTTACCACGGTCACATGTTCTTTCAAGACAATGCAGGTGCACCAATTCGTGAATTCATGAAAAATGGTGGTGATGCAAAAGCGGTGTTAGACAAATTGAACACCTTGTATCAAGAGTCGTTAAAGAAAAGCATTACCGACAAACACTAAAATATTTATATCTTTCTACCTAGATTCGTTATTGCCCATTAGGCAATAACGAATTAGTGTATATGTATAAATCGTAAAATATAAAGATATGCTTCCATTAGAGGGAATAACAGTATTAGAGTTTGCTCAATTTATGGCAGGCCCCTCAGCCGGATTAAAGATGGCTGACTTAGGTGCGAGGGTAATAAAAATAGAACGCCCAGGTTCTGGAGAGGCTGGTCGCCAAATCGCCTTAAAAAACATTTATATTGATGAAAGCAGCATGGTTTTTCATACTGCCAACCGCAATAAATTATCGTTTGGAGCAGACTTAAAGGATCCAAACGACCTAGCAAAAGTAAAACAACTGATTGCACAAGCAGATGTAATGACCCACAACTTCCGCCCTGGTGTGATGGAGAAAATTGGTCTTGATTACGACACGGTTGCAAGCATCAATCCTAGAATAATTTATGGTGTTGTATCTGGATATAGCGCAGTGGGACCTTGGGCTAAAAAGCCAGGGCAAGATTTGCTTATTCAATCGTTATCTGGCTTTGTAAACCTTTCAGGAAACGCCTCTGATGGACCAACAGCTACAGGACTAGCTACATCTGACATTTTCACAGGCGTTCATTTAGTGCAAGGTATTTTAGCTTCACTGATTAACCGTAATAAGACCGGAAAAGGATCTAAAGTAGAAGTTAGTTTACTAGAGTCCACCCTTGACCTCCAATTTGAAGTACTTACAAACTTCTTAAATGACGGCGGTAAATTACCTCAGCGCTCGAAGGTAAATAATGCACATGCCTATTTGGATGCTCCTTATGGTATTTACAAAACTAAAGACGGTCATTTAGCCATCGCTTTAACACCATTGGACCAGATTACCAAAGCGATGAACCTTGAACTTCCAAGTGAATATCAAGACAAAGCAACATGGTTTGAAAAGCGTGACGAGATAAAAACCATTTTGGCAGCTCAACTCATCAAAGAAACGACACAACACTGGCTGTCTATCTTTGAGCCTTTAGACTTCCGTTGTTCTGATGTATTCAACTATACACAACTGCTAAATCATGACGCTTATAAAGTGTTACAAATGGATCAGGAAGTAGAAACTTCGGATGGTATTAAAATGAAAACAACACGTTGCCCTATCCGAATTGATGGACAACGTATTTTCAGCAAAAAATCTGCTCCAAAAGTAGGTGAAGACAATGCGCTAATTGAAAAAGAATTTAAACTGTAACAGCCATGAAAAAACCATTAGAAGGAATATTAGTTGTAGATTTTAGCCAATATTTATCAGGTCCATCGGCAAGTTTAAGATTGGCAGATTTAGGTGCTCGAGTTATCAAGATTGAAAATCCAGTAAAAGGTGACTTATGTAGAAGCCTCTATTTCTCAAACTTGGTCTTGAACGGAGAATCCTCAATGTTTCATGCCATCAACAGAAATAAGCAAAGCTACAAAGCAGATATGAAAGCCATTGCTGAACGCGAAAAAGTTTATAAACTCATCAAAAAAGCTGATGTGATTATGCACAATTTCCGTCCTGGAGTAGCTAGTAAACTAGGCATTGACTATGACACCATCACCGCCATCAACCCATCTATTGTGTATGCAGAGTTATCGGGTTATGGTAAAGAAGGTGTTTGGAAAGACAAGCCAGGTTTAGACTTACTGATACAATCTATTTCTGGACTCACTCAGTTACATGGCAACGACGGCGCGGGTCCAGTGCCTATTGGTTTAGCGGTGATTGACATCCTATCAGGCGCACATTTAGCACAAGGCATCTTAGCTTGCTTACTTCGCAAAGTAACGACAGGCAAAGGTGGACGTGTAGAAGTAAGCATGTTAGAGTCGGCTCTTGAATATCAGTTTGAATCAATAACCTGTTATTTTAGAGATGGCGGACAACCTACGGTGCGCCCTAAAAGCAATTCGGCTCATGCCTATCTAGGTGCTCCCTATGGCGTTTACAGCACAAAAAATGGTGCTATTGCACTCGCCATGGGCTCCATTCCTGTATTGGGCGAACTATTAGGCTGTAAAGAATTAACAACCTACCAAGAGGTGCCTAGCTGGTTTACCAAGCGTGATGAGATAAAAGACATCTTAGCCGCTCACTTAAAAACTAAAGATACAAAAGAATGGTTAGCTGTTTTAGAGCCTGCAGATTTTTGGTGTGCTGAAGTCATGAGCTGGAAGAGTTTGTTTGACACCGAAGCGTTCAAAATATTGAATATGATTCAGGAAGTTACAATGAGTGATGGATATAAGTTTAAAACCACTCGTTGTCCTATTCAAATTAATGATGGTTG
>QKIO01000223.1 GCA_003251015.1 Bacteroidales bacterium | reverse complement strand
TCATTTAAAATACGTCGATCAAAGGCATGAGGGATAACCAAACACCGTGGCAAACCCGCCTGTTCGAGTAATGTTTTAAAATAAGGCGAACAAACGGTGATAAAATCAAACGTCTTGAAATCGGGATAATACTGAGGTGTAATGGGCGAACAGCAATTGCCAATAGCCAACTTGATAGACGGAATCTCCGTTTTTAAATGCGTTATAAACGTCCCATTATAACTGTAACTATCTTGCAACCAAATAACATCCGGTTTTAAGGCCTTTAGTTGCTCAACCAGAATGTCGTTGTGCGATTTTGGTTTGGTTTCGGGTCTAAACTCCACCCACCACTGTTCTTGCAATGGTTTGGCATTGGCGACAAGCTCAGTGGCCTCATGCCCTAACCCGTCAAAAGCAAAGGCATAAGCATCCGACCAGGCAAAGCGTTGTTTCATCAAATGAGCATGTTGCTCTTTGTAAGATAAGGAGCCAACTTCTGGATTTTTAGCATAATAATAGGTCAGAAAATCGCGGTAATAGGTCGTTATTTTTACAATGCGATAGGCCATGTCAATTCGTATTTGGGTTTATTGGGTTCAAAAATGCAAATATTTAATGGCAACTACATTACCACCAGACCTACAGAGTGGCGTTAAGTGTTAATATTTGTTAATTTGTTGATAATATTAGGTCTTTCAACGCTGATACATAAAGCATTTTGTATTTTTGCGTCAATTATAAATTATGAGCAACAACAATCAAATAAATAGTGGGAGTCGTTTAAGAAGTTCGTACCTCACAACAACCATAAGTATCGCTTTGGTCTTGTTTTTATTAGGCATTATTGGTTTGCTAACACTTAATGCCCAACGCTTAAGTGTGTATGTGAAAGAAAACATCGGTTTCACCATCTTAATAAAAGATAATGCCCGTGAAGCTGAGGTTAAACGATTGGAGAAATTACTTTCAACCTCCCCCTTTATTAAAAGCACCCAATACATCGATAAAGAAACGGCCGCTCAAGACCTAAAAAAGGAGTTGGGTGAGGATTTTGTGGATTTTTTAGGTTACAACCCTCTGCTTTCCTGCATCGATGTGAAATTATATGCCGATTATGCCAATGCCGACAGTTTAGTTTTGGTTGAGGATATGATAATGGCGTTTCCACAAGTGAAGGAAATACTGTATCAGAAAAACCTCATTCATTTGGTTAACGATAACGTCAAACGCATTTCATTTGTGTTAGCTGGTTTTGCATTGCTGTTATTACTGGTGGCCATTGCCCTTATCAACAACACCATTCGTTTATCGGTTTATTCCAAACGATTTATCATACGCACCATGCAGCTGGTGGGAGCTACCAAAGGATTTATCCGCAAACCCTTTTTATTACTAACCGTCTTACATGGTTTTGTGGGAGCTACCTTGGCCATTGCCATGCTTTCAGGATTGATCTATTTCACCAGTGGTGAGTTAGCCGGCGTCATTGGATTTCAAGATTTATATTTGGTATTGTTATTATTTGCCATGGTTATTATATGTGGGGTGTTAATTACCTTTTTCTCCACCTTCTTAGCTGTGAATAAGTATTTGAGGTTAAAAACAGATGATTTATATTTTTAAGACGTTAACATGATAAAAAAAGATTCTGAGAATGATTCACTTTTTGCTTTGGGCAAAGAGAATTATGTGCTTTTAGCCATTGGATTTGCCATTATTGTTATTGGTTTTTTACTGATGAGTGGTGGACGAAACGATGACCACCCAACCGTATTTAGTGCCGAGATCTACAGTTTTCGTCGCATCACGCTTGCTCCAATAGTGGTTTTGTTTGGTTTCTTGTTTGAGATCTACGCCATCATGAAAAAACCTAAGTCAGAGTAATTGCTTTGATGGGCTTTTAAAAGCCAAAACCTCCATTTTAAATTGTTTAGTACCCAACACAATGAGGCGCTAAGCAATTGTTTTGTTTAATTAGATGGTGCTGATGAATACCGAATACAGTGAAGAGCAATTTTTAGAAGGACAAGTGTTACTAATCAACAAACCCTTGGAGTGGACGTCCTTTGATGTGGTGAATAAAATTCGCTTGATCATCCGGAAGCGATTTGGCATAAAAAAGATAAAGGTAGGTCATGCTGGCACCTTAGACCCCTTGGCCACCGGCTTAGTGATTGTTTGTACGGGCAAAGCCACCAAACAAATCGACCAGTATCAAGGCATGGAGAAGGAATATGTAGCATCTGTTTGTTTGGGAGCTACTACGCCGTCGCAAGATTTAGAATCAGAGATTGACCAACGTTTTCCTTACGAACACATCACCCAGGCATCGCTTGAAGAGGCCTTACAATCGTTTGTTGGCGACAACGACCAGATACCACCCGTGTTTTCGGCCATTAAAATAAATGGCCGTAAGTCCTACGATTTAGCGCGCAAAGGTGCTGAGGTAGAATTGAAAGCACGTAAGATAAACATCAACAAAATGAATCTTATTAGCTACGACCTACCTCATTTCACCGTAGAAGTAGGCTGTAGTAAAGGCACTTACATTCGCTCTTTAGCACGCGACATCGGCGAAAAACTGAATTCAGGCGGTCACCTAACGGGTTTGATACGAACGCATATCGGCGCCTATAGTTTAGAAAATGCCATATCGATGGAAGAATTTCAAGAAAAAGTAATGAGCACTGTAACTAAATAGGTTTCCTTACGTATAAGGTAGCCCCTGTTGAGAGGTAAATAATTCACAAATAGGACAAAAAACAATATAATTATGAAGTTATCCAAGTTTAAATTTAAACTTCCGGAAGAGCTGATTGCCTTGCATCCTGCTGCAAACAGAGACGAATCGCGATTAATGGTTTTAAACAGAGCAACAAAAACCATTGAGCACAAAGTATTTAAAGACGTCATTGATTATTTTGACAATGAGGATGTGATGATTTTTAATAACACGAAGGTTTTTCCTGCTCGTTTATACGGCAACAAGGAAAAAACGGGTGCTGAGATAGAAGTATTTTTATTGCGTGAGCTAAACAGCGAACAACGTGATCCAGCACGTAAGATTCGTATTGGCAATAAATTATATTTTGGCAACGATGATAATTTAGTGGCTGAGGTGATTGACAATACCACCTCACGCGGTCGTACCTTACGTTTTTTATACGATGGTGATTACGAAGAGTTTAAAACAGCTTTGTTTGCCTTGGGTGAAACGCCTCTACCTAAAAGTGTAGACCGTCCTGTGGAACCAGAAGATCGCGAGCGTTACCAGACTATTTATGCAAAACACGAAGGTGCTGTGGCAGCTCCTACAGCTGGTATGCATTTTAGTCGTCAGTTAATGAAACGTCTTGAGATTAAAGGTGTTGATTTTGCTGAAGTGACTTTACATGTTGGCTTAGGTAATTTCCGTAGTGTAGATGTAGAAGATCTTACCAAACACAAGATGGATTCGGAACAAATAATTATTACCGAACCAGCTACCGAAATCATCAACAGCGCTAAGGACAAGAAAAAACGAATTTGTGCAGTGGGCACCACGGTG
>QKIO01000062.1 GCA_003251015.1 Bacteroidales bacterium | reverse complement strand
TTAACGCTGCAACCTGGGACAATATTGATGTACCATCCAACTGGGAGCTTAAAGGATATGGACAACCAATCTACACGAATATCGTTTATCCGTTCACCCCAAATATACTAGACAGCACGCGTGTGTACGACTGGAAAGGACCTCAACCCCCAATGCCTCCTTATATCTACCGTGACAATCCTGTAGGAAGTTATTGTCGTGATTTTGAAGTGCCAAACGAGTGGAAAGACCAATCGATCATCCTTCACTTTGGAGGTGTGTCATCGGCATTTTATGTGTGGATTAATGGCAAAGAAGTGGGTTATAGCCAAGGCAGTCAATTACCTGCAGAATTTGATATTACCTCTTACCTCAAAAGTGGAAAAAATAGAATTGCCGTTCAGGTATTTCGATGGAGTGATGGCAGTTACTTAGAAGACCAAGACATGTGGCGTTTGAGTGGCATTCAACGCGAGGTGCTCATCATGGCTCAACCAAAGATTAGCCTCAATGATTTTTTTGTGAGAACAAAATTTGATGCGAATATCGAAGATGCAAAACTACAAATAAGACCTCATGTTTGGGTAAAAGACCAGGCAGACCATTTAGATGGATGGAAGATAAACGCCCAATTATTAGATGCTACAGGCAAAGAAGTATTAGAAAAACCACTCAGCGTAAGCGTTAAGGATGTGTACTTAGAGCGATGGGTTGCCAGAGACGTAACTAAATGGGCTAAGCTAGAAGCTAACATTCGCCGTCCCAACAAATGGTCTGCTGAAACGCCTTATTTATACAAACTTGTTTTTAGTGTCACTAACCCTCAAGGTGAAGTGGTGGAGGCGCGCAGCCAGAAAATTGGCTTCCGAAAAGTTGAATTTGGACGAAAAAACGAATTGTTAATCAATGGCAAGGAAGTAAAGATTATGGGCGTGAATCGTCACGATCATCATCCTCAAAGAGGAAAAGCGTTAATACGCGAAGACATGGAGAAAGACGTGCAACTGCTTAAACAATTTAACTTTAACGCAGTGCGCACATCACACTATCCTAACGACCCCTATTTTTATGACCTATGTAATGAATATGGCATCTATGTGATGGATGAAGCCGATGTAGAATGCCACCATCTAGGCAGTTTCATTCCTCAAAGCCCGACGTGGTATAACGCCATTATGAGTCGTAATATACGTATGGTTGAGCGTGATAAAAACAACCCATGCATCATTTCATGGTCATTGGGTAATGAGTCTGGCACAGGGCCTGCTTTTGCGGCGGCGGCAGCATGGATACGCGACTACGACCCTACCCGATTTATCCATTACGAAGGTGCTCAAGGCGATCCTAGCGATCCTCACTATATAGAGGGTGATAATGTAGGTTACCAATCACAAGGCTGGCCGTCGATGTCAAACCCTGATGACATGGATTATGTTGATGTTGTTAGTCGCATGTATCCTGACTTTTTTCAACTAATGAATATGTCTGAAAATCCACATATCACTCGGCCCATTATTATGTGTGAGTACTTACACGCCATGGGTAATTCAATTGGTGGATTGGGTGAGTTTTGGGATGAGATACGTGTAAGACCAAACCTAATTGGTGGTTTTATTTGGGATATGATAGATCAAGGTCTTGAAAAAACACATACCGATGGCACCAAATTTTATGCTTACGGTGGTGATTTTGGTGATAAACCTAATGACAAAAACTTTTGTTTAAATGGTGTTTTCGCCTCTGATCGCACCCCTAATCCACATGCTTGGGAATGTAAATATGTTTTTCAACCTGTAGTATTTGAATTTTCTAATGTTACCGCAGGTGAAGTGCGTATTACAAATCGATTTAATTTTACCAATCTCAATGCTTACGAAGTGCGTTGGTCGCTTTGGGCCAATGGAAAACAACTACAAGCTGGTATTTTACCCTCGCAAGATGTGGCACCAGGCTCTAGTATCGTCACTCGTTTACCATTTAAAACGCCTAAATACAATTCTGATACGGAATATTGGGTACGCTTGAGTGTACACGAGACCAAGAAACAGCTTTGGTGCGAAAAAGGATTTGAAATAGCCAAAGAACAACTGCTTTTTAAAACTAAAGACACAAAGGTGGCTTTTGAATCTACGTCTAAAAACACCATCAAAACAACAGAAACAGCTCAAGAAACAACCCTTAGCGGTTCTACTTTTGAAGTTAAGGTGAATAAACTAACAGGTGAGTTAACATCTTACAAAGTGGATAACATAGAGTATATATCAGCTCCTCTGCAACTAAACTTCTATAGAGCCACGCTTGATAACGATGTTAAAGGAGCTAATTATGTGCCTTTTCATAAATCAAAAGCATTCTGGAAAGAAATGAACTCTAAATTTGACTCTACCACTGTGACTGTCGATTCTCAAGATGTAACAAAAGCCGTTGTAAATGTGACACGCTCCTTCAGTGATAAAGTGAAATTAGCCATCACCTATACTGTACTAAACGACGGACAACTAAGTGTTAAATATGACTTAGAAGCTGACAAATCAGTGCCCGACCTATTACGTTTAGGCATGACCATGGGTGTGCCATCTACATTGGTAAACACCACCTATTATGGCAAAGGACCTTGGGAAAACTATACCGACCGCAAGCGGGCATGTGAAGTAAACGAATATAGCTTAGCTACCGACAACATGTTTCATAGTTATGCTATGCCTCAGGAAAATGGCAACAGAACAGGCGTGCGCTGGATAACACTAAGCTCAAACGGCAAGGCGGCGCTAAATATCAAAGGCAAGGATGAGTTATCCATCTCTGTATGGCCTTATTCACTAGCAAATATTGATAAAGCCGAGCATCCTTACGATTTAAAGAAACAAGGCTTTTATACCCTTAACATCGACTTAAAACAAATTGGCGTAGCAGAAACTCTATCTGCCACTCTACCTCAATACCTAATTAAACCTGGCAAATACAGTTATGAGTTTATGTTTAAAGCTGGGAAATAGTAATTATAATAAGTTACATTAATACAAAAAGGATGTCCATCAAGGCATCCTTTTTTTGTTTGTTCAGCCAAACAAGAGGCATATTCTTGAAATGAAAAAGAGCCAACTAATGAATAGTTGGCTCTTTAAATCTATATTAGATAAGTCTAGTTTGAGAACTTATAAACACATGTATGTTTGTAGGTTTCGCCTGGTCTTAAAACGGCATTAGGGAAATTAGCTTTATTAGGAGAATCAGGGAAAATCTGAGTCTCTAAAGCAACACCTGCCCATTTAATAATTGGAGCACCTAACTTACCAATTTCAGATCCATCAAAATGGCTACCTGTGTAAATCTGAACACCTGGCTGATCGGTAAACACTTCCATCTTACGACCAGAAGTAGGATCAACTAAAGTGGCTGCTAATTTAATGGTTCCATCATAGTTGTTAATAACAAAGTTATGATCGATACCATCAACCAATTTCACTTGCGCATCATCCGAATTACAAGCTAAACCAATTTTCTTAGATTCAGTGAAATCCATAGCCGTCTCGGCCACATCATCAATCTTACCAGTTACCGTACCAATAATACCATCAATTGGCGTGTAACGGAAAGCGTTAATCAATAACTCATGATTCTCGATGGTTCCCGTTCCAGCTCCTTTTAGGTTAAAATAAGCATGACTAGTAAGGTTGATGATGGTAGGTTTGCTGGTTTCAGCGGCATACTCAATCACAAACTCATTATCGTCGCTAAGACCATAAATAACTTTTACTTTTAGTTTACCAGGGTAGTTTTGATCACCATCTTCGCTTACAAGACTTAGTTCGTAAGCCTGAGCAAATTTAGCTATTTTAACAGCTTTCACTTCCCACACACGGTTGTTAAAACCATCTAATCCGCCATGTAGGTGATTAGGACCATTGTTCACATCCAACTGGTAAGCAACACCATCAATAGAGAATTTACCTTTTACCACACGGTTGGCATAACGGCCGCAAAGCGCACCAAAATAACCATCACCAGCCAAGGCAGCATCTACTGAGTCGTAACCAATAACTACATCGGCCATTTTACCTGCAGCATCTGGCACTTTAATAGAAGTAATTTGACCACCCTTGGCGATAAACTGAACCTCTACTTTATTTTTATTTTTTAGCGTAAATAAATCTGAAGCTTTTGACATAATCTAAAATTAAAAAAGCATCTACCCTAAGGTAGATGCTTTGGTTATACTAAAAAGTTAAGCTACTTTTTTTCTGATTTTTGCACCTTTTAATGCAAAGAAAATAATGTATGCGTAAAACAAGAAGAAGAATAGGTAAGCAGCACCATTATCACCATTTGGTAATTCTGGGGTTACCGTAGTCTCTACAAATTTACCCATAATAAACATCCAAACACCAACAAATACAACACCTGTACAGATAATGCCTGAACCTAATTTAGCTGCAGCAGCTGGAATGTCTTTCATTGATAAATCAAATAATACCGACCACATAATAGATAAGAACAATCCTTGCGCTATTAATGGCCAAATTGAGAAAGCAGTACCTTTGGTAGCGAAGAACATCACTAATAAAGCCACACAAATTAACGAATTAACAAGTAACACTTTAGAAGCCTCATATTTCTTAAGAATACCTGCACCTAATAAACGACCAATAAAGAAACCAGCAGGGTAAAAACCTAAGATCATTGTAGCATAAGCCATATCTTTACCTGGCACGTTAAACTCTACATAGTTTAAGAAATAGTTTCCTACTCCAACCTCAAGTCCCATGTACATTCCAATAGCTACAAAGCCTAAGATAAGATGAGGGTAACTCCATGCACTTCTGCCTGTAGATTCATTTACTTCTTCTGCATCATCTTCAATGGCAGGTAAATCCATAAATACTAACACAACAGCAGTTAAGATAGAGATACCAGCTAAAACAATAAACATCATTTTAGCCATGTCTTCGTGCACCTGAATTGAACCATTGTTTGATTCAATAATAAAACCACCAACAATAGGAGCCAAAACAGCTGCACTTGAGTTGATAGCCATAGCTAAAGTCAAACGAGAAGCAGATGATTCTTTAGTACCTAAAGCCAATACATAAGGATTTGCAGCTACTTGTAGAACGACAACACCAACAGCGGTTACAAATAAACCAGCTAATACCATTCCGTAACCCACACCTAGAGCAGGAATGAAAATAGCACAACCAATACCAGTGATAATTGAACCAATGATTACACTTTTTTTGTAACCAATCTTTTTAACAACTCCTCCTACTGGAATGGAAATAATATACGCACTAAAAAAGGCTGCACTCACCAACTGAGCTTGACTTTCGGTAATGCTAAACTGAGCCTTCATAAAAGGCACCAAAATGTTGTTAATCCACGTAACAAATCCTAATAGGAAAAGCAGGAAGGACATAATGGCAAAGGGCATTGCATAATTTGTTTTAGAATTTCCCATGACTGATAAAATTGTTTTAGTTATCAAAAAAGCTGGGTATCTAAACTAAGACACCCAACTGAATATAAAATGATTAAAGATCTAATTTAATGGAACCTTTCGAACGGATAAACAACTTATGACAGTTATCTTTTCCAAAAACAGACTCTAAAGTCGTTACATATGATTCTAACATATCGTTAGGCACAAATGCCTGAATGGTACCAGCAAAGCCACCACCATGAACACGCCATGCACCTTTTCCTTTTAATAATAAATCAGAAAGAGCTAATCCTAAAGCTACATTTTGTTCTTTAGTATGACCACCCACAAAAATGTTTTGGTTGTACATGTACGAGCTAAAACCTGACTCAATCACTAATCCTAGGAAGGTATCAAACTTACCCGTTTCTAATGCGGCTACTTGTTCAACCACACGAGCGTTGTCTGCTTGGAAGTGAATAGAACGTAAAATAGCTCTATCGCCTACTTTCTCACGAATAGAAGGTATCGCTTTTACCACATCTTCCATCGAAAGAGGACGTAATACTTCTTGACCTAATTCTTTAGCAACCGATTTCATTTCACCTGGTAAGGCATTGTATTCTTCATCTAAACCACCGTGACTACCACCTGTGTTCGTAATTACAAGAGAATAACCTGTTTTCGCAAAATCAAAATCTAAGGCTTTCACAATAGGATTGGCTCTGTCTGCAAAATCAATGGTGATAAAACCACCCACAGCACAAGCTGTTTGATCCATCAAACCACAGAATTTTTTACAAGCATGCTCTGCTTTTTGACCTAACTTCGCATTATCAACAGGGTCTAATTTACCGTCGTTAAACAAGTTAGAAAAGATAGCACCAATCAAAACCTCAAACGATGCCGACGAACTTAACCCAGAACCTTCTGGCACACAGCCATGAATAACCGCATCAAAACCACCAATTTTAAGACCTAACTCTTTAATACCACCAGCAATAGACTTAACTAGGTTACCTGGAGTTACTTTAAACTCAGTAATTGCTAAGTTGTTTAAGTCTACCTCAAACGTAGGGAAACCTACAGAAGTGATTTTTACAACGTTAGTGCCATTTGGCGCAGCAACTGCAATGTTATCAAGGTTAACAGCACCTGCAAGCACACGACCCAATTGGTGATCGGTATGGTTACCACCTACTTCGGTACGTCCTGGAGAACTTAATAAAGTCACATCATCATTACCATAAATGCTTTTGAACTCATTCATGTATTTGATGTAACGGTCAGCTTGTTCTTTTAAAATAGCTGCATCGGTTCCATATAATTCTTTAAACAATGGGTTATTACCCCCATTAATCTTTGCTACTAAATCAGTGATTTTAGACATATTCTATTGGAATTAAAGGTTTTATTATTTTGATTTAAAATGTACTGTTGGTAACTCTTTCAAACGTTGAGCAGCTTGCTCAGGCGTGATATCACGTTGTGGATTAGCCATCATTTCGTAACCTACCATAAATTTTCTCACACTGGCAGAACGCAACAATGGTGGGTAAAAATGCATGTGTAAATGCCATTCTGGATGACTCTTACCATCTGTTGGAGCTTGGTGAATACCTGCAGAATAAGGGAATGATACTTCAAACAAGTTATCGTACATCACGGTCAACTTCTTGTAAGCATCAGCCAAAGCCATTTTTTCATCTTCGTTCAAATCAGCCAAACTCTGAGCAGCACGTTTGCTAATAATCATCGCTTCGTAAGGCCAGTTAGCCCAAAAAGGTACCAAAGCCACAAAATGATCGTTCTCTACTAAGATACGCTCACCAGCAGCCAATTCCTCTTGCACATAATCTTGCAATAGGGTAATGCCATGCTTCTCAAAATAGGCTTTTTGTGTGATGGCTTCCTTAGCTGGCTCACCTGGGATAGAGGTTTGTGCCCAAATTTGACCATGAGGGTGAGGATTACTACAACCCATAATGTCACCTTTGTTCTCAAAAATCTGAACGTGATTGATGTAATCCAAAGCACCAATTTCTTTGTACTCTTGCACCCATGTATCCACCACTTTTTTAATGGCGCCCACTTCCATTTCTGGAATGGTTAAATCGTGACGAGGCGAGAAACAGATTACTTTACAGAATCCTTTTTCACTTTCGGCTCTGAACAAATCTTTTTTAATAAAAGAACCTTCTGGCACATCAGGCACTAGGGCACTAAAGTCGTTCTGAAACACATAAGCATCCTTATAATCAGGATTTTTCTCACCACCCATACGCTCGTTGCCTGCGCATAAATAACATTTAGGATCGTATTCTGGACGGTCATCAACTGGTGGTTTTTCAACCTTACCTTGCCAAGGACGCTTGGTTCTGTGCGGTGAAACCAAAACCCACTCTCCCGAAAGAGGATTAAACCTTCTGTGCGAATGCTCTGTAAACTCAAATACTTCCATTATCAATCTTATTATTTGTTATATATTTATTTATCAAAACTTCTATTAAAAATTGGGGTACCAGCTCCTATCTCATCGACATCCTTAAATTTAAAGTAGTAGGCTCCTTTTCTTGATTCGGACTTATCTTTCTCATCTAATTGTTGAAGAACTTTTAAAGACCATACTTTTTTTCTGAAATTACCAGGATCAAACTCTTTTTGATAAATCTCATTGTATAATTTACGTAGGTTTGATAGTGTAAACCGCTCAGGCAAAAGCTGTCTGCCAAAAAGCTCATAACTGGCTTTGATGCGTAATTTTTCCAAGGCTTTGTCAACCAATACATCGTGATCAAAAATAAGAGTTGGTCGTTCGGAGAGAGGAAACCATTGAGCACCGTATTCGTGAATTAACTCATTGGTGTGTTTCTCAACCTTGATAAGTGCATAAAATTCAACCGTTAACACATTACCACCTGGGTCGCGCTGTGGATTCGAAAACGTTTGTACTTGTTCTTGATACACATTGGTTAATCCTGTGATGGAATGTAAAACCCGTTGTGCTGCTGCTTCGGCCGATTCATCATCTTTAACCCAACCACCAACCAACGACCAGCTACCTTGTTGAGGCTCGATAACACGTTTAAATACCAACAATTTCAACTGTTCATGCTCATATCCAAAGATAACGCAATCAACAGCAACAAATCGTTTACTAGAATGGTAATTATCGTATATCATCCGTGGCTTTTAAAAAACCAAATATAAAGGTAATTTTTACTTTTATACAAAAAAATACACTTTTATTTAGGGTGTATTTTCAATGACACAGACCACCTACTCCACACCATCTATTTGTTTACATGTTACTTATATGTATAAATATCATATTCATGGATTACTAACATTATCAAGTTGTTTAGAGTTAGCATCATCAATCCTGAAACACTTAGAATAACTTGTTTTTAAGCTGTAGGATTATCCACTACATCAATAAAAACGGTATTTATTGTGTTGAAGAATTATGCCTACTATACTATATTCCACACAAACGCGCTGAGAAGTTCCCAAATTGAGAATCGACAATTAACATTGCCATAGAAATAATAGAGATGAAGAGAATAGTTGCTACGAGCACATTAGGTGAAGATTGGGAAACATACAAAGACTCGAAACATTTGAAAACTTGGTTTGATACGGCAATGAATTCAAATTGGGAAACACCAAATGCTGTAAAACAAACATATCAAAAATACACTTTAATACTTACCCATTAATTCCGCAAGTAACTATAATCTATCCGTTTAGGACGTTTATTTTCATCCAACATGGCAAAAACAAAAACGCCTTCCATTACTTTTTCACGCTCCAAACCATACATCGCTTCGGCATAAATATCTATTTGCACACTTAGTTTTACAGCTTCGGTTTTCACCACTCGGCCTACCACCTCAACAATAGAATTGGGATGAACCGCTTTTAAAAATTTAATATTCTCAGTGTTTACCGTAAACATCCGTTGGCGTGTAAATCGTGTGGCGGTTATATAAGCTACTTCATCCATCCACTGCAAAGCCAAACCCCCAAACAAGGTATCATTTGCATTTAAAGAATTAGGAAACACAGCTTTAAACTGACGTGTTTCGCTCTGTTTGATTCGATCTTCCATACGTATCTCTCTAAAATTTTAAACAAAATTATGAATTTTAATGAACATATGTTCAAAATCCTTACTAAATTTGTCATCAACAAAAAAACAAACAGACCACACCAACATCTAATAAACAGAACAATGAGTCATTTTGACGAAAGAGCGGCCACATGGGATAGCAAACCAAGCAATTGGGAGCGGTCTGAAGCCATTGCCAAAGCATTAAAACAAGCCACAACAATCAACCCACAGCATTGCGCACTTGAGTATGGTGCAGGAACGGGTATCTTAAGTTTTTTGCTGAAGGATGATTTTGCTGAGATTACCCTAATGGATAATTCGGTGGAGATGGTAAAAGTGATGCAACAAAAAATTAGTGATGGTAAAGTTAATCATCTGAAACCACTGTTCTTTAATCTTGAAACCACGGATTATAACCATGGGTTGTTTGATGTTATCTTCACACAAATGGTGATGCACCATGTGAGTGATGTAAACCAGCTTCTCAACAAATTTTACCAACTCCTAAACCATGGCGGTCATTTGGCCATTGCCGATTTATACGCTGAGGATGGGTCGTTTCATGGCGATGGGTTTGAGGGACATTTGGGGTTTGATATCAACGAATTGACAGAGCGGATGACTCAATGTGGTTTTAAGTCTATCAAACACAAGACGTGTTTTAGTATCAATAAAACCAATGAAGCCAACGAAACTAAAACGTATCCACTCTTTTTACTAACAGCACAGAAATAATGCCTCGTCCAAAACGCAACCGCTGCATCGAACATCCACCTATCATGGAAGGATTTAAGCCCTTTGGCATCCCCATGACCAAACTGGAGCCTATCATTCTCTTGTACGAAGAGTATGAGTCGATGCGTCTGGCTGATTATGAAGGTTTAACACAAGCACAAGCCGCTGAGCAAATGCAAGTGTCTCGCCCAACATTTACACGAATTTACGAGAAGGCACGTCGCTCTATTGCTCAGGCCTTTGTAGAAGGGAAAGCGATTTTTATTGAAGGTGGTGATTTTATGACCGACGACTTCTGGTATCGTTGCGAAGAGTGCCTAAAACTAAACATCAGCAAGGACGACCTGATTGAATGTACATATTGTAGCTCGGATAACTTACGTGACTTAACCAAAAAACAGCGTTAAATGGAAGAAAAAGAACTGAATGGGTTTTGCCTATGTATTCATTGTAACATCACCGTGGAGCATGTAAAAGGAAATCCCTGTCGAGAAACAAATTGTCCAAATTGTGGCAAAAAGATGATGCGCCAAGATGGGTATCATCATCAATTATATTTATCTAAAAAAGGAGAATCAAATTATGAAAGTAGCAATTCCAACAAAGGGAACTGTTGTTGATGACCATTTTGGTCATTGCGAAGCCTACACTATTTATACTGTAGACGCCAACAACGCCATCGAAAAAACAGAAATGCTTCCATCACCTGCTGGCTGTGGATGCAAAAGTGACATTGCAGCGGTATTGCAAAAACAAGGTGTTACAGTTATGTTAGCTGGCAACATGGGTACTGGTGCATTAAACGTACTTAAAAGCCATGGATTGGATGTGTACCGAGGTAACTCGGGTGATGTACGTCAGTTAGTTGAGGCCTTTTTAAAAGGTGAAATTGGCGACTCGGGTGAAGGCTGTAAAGCACATGACGCCCATGAAGCAGGTCACGTTTGCAATCATTAATAAGAAAAGAATGAAAGAATTGTATGACAGCCGCTCGCTTGAAACCATGCGGGCGGCTGAAAATACCCGTCACCAAAAAGTAGACAGACTGCAAGAGTTAAAACATTTTGCTCAAGCATCGGGCGTAAACCGTATGGGTATAGCCTATTGTGTGTCGGTATTAAAACAGGCCAAGGTAGCCATTGACTATTTATCTAATGACTTTGAGTTGTATGCCATCGACTGTAAGTGTGGGAAAATAGATAAAAGTGAATTATTTAACGATGGTAGTTCTGGTATTTCGTGTAATCCTGCAGGCCAAGCAAAGCATCTTAACGAGGCAGAAACAGAATTAAATGTAACCATGGGTTTATGTATGGGGCATGATGTGATTTTCTGTCAACAATCCCAAGCTCCCATTACTAACATTTTAGTGAAAGACAGAGTTAATAAAACAGATTCATCTTTAACCTTTAAAAAACAAGACTAAAGTGGACTTAACATCAGCCCAAACAACTATTTACCTTGTGCGACATGGCGAAACAGACTGGAACGCAACTGGTCGTTTACAAGGACAAGAAGATGTGGAACTCAATGCCAACGGGCAACAGCAAGCCTTATCTTTGGCGAAACACTTTAGCACCGTTTGGTTTGATGTTATTATTTCGAGCGATTTAAAACGAGCATACCAAACAGCCCAACTTATTGCCAAAGAGAAAGGAAACCCTAGCGTGGAAGTGATTCACGAATTGAGGGAACGCTGTTACGGCTCCGCTTCGGGT
>QKIO01000212.1 GCA_003251015.1 Bacteroidales bacterium | reverse complement strand
GCTATGTTATGAGCTAATTCTGCTGTACCACTGCACCCCCCAGTTATAAAGCCGGCTTCTAGTTTATATCGAATGGTACCTTTCTCTTTAATGAGCAATCGGCTCTTTTTCCAGTTAATGGTATGGCTTGCTATATCATAAGAGACTGTTTCACCAAGTATAGAGGTGGACGTTCCAAGATTTTTTCCTTTATCATCTACAAAACCAATAAATTTAAACCCTTTAGGGAGAATATCTTTTACAACAGCATCGTAAATATCTCTTCCTGCTACAGGTGCGTTACCAAACACTCGACGCCATGTATATCCATCATATTCTTCTACTAACATGTTGTTTACCGTTTGCGTAGCATCTTGACATGATTCTCTCATCCATTTAGTTACTGGTATATCTGGATTGTAAATATCAGTCCAATCGTTGGTGATGGGATAATATTTACCGTCTATATCACCTGCTGCTGCAGGATTCCAAGACCAATCGTCGTCCCATTTTTGTCCAGCGCTCCATCCTTGATTCATTTGACAAAAAGCCCGAAATGGAGCATTCGCTCCTTTATGAATATTAATGCCTGTATTACCTCTATAGTATTGTAAATATTGAGTGATAGTAGCTAGTTGGGGGGCAAACTGCACAATTATCCTTTGATTCCAATTGCCTTGTGCACTTTTGCCAGGAATAATATCCTCAACTTTACATACAAATTTGGTTTGGTCAGCTCCTTCCACATTAGTTACATTTAAACTCCACGGATCAGGTAAATCAGAATCTATAAACATAGAAATGCGATAGTTGCCATAGTCAATATAGGGTTCTATAGCATTATTATAAAGTTGCAGTTTCATAGTGTGCATTGGGGCATTAGCAGCAGTTCCCTCATTAGCATAGGCAACCACAACGCCAGGGCGTCCGCCATTAATAAAACCGCCTTTAGAGCTATTTTCGAAATTAACTGTATATGTAACAACCTCACCAACTTTGGCTTTTGATTTATCAGCAGTCTTTTCAATTTCCAATGCACGTTGCTCAACATCTACGCTGTTTCGCTCCAAAGTGGCTGTAATATTATTAGGATAGTCATTTGATTGCCATCCAGAACCATTACTCGTGTTTATTTGTGCTCTGTTGGTGATTCTGCCAGTTGCAGATTTTGCGATACGACATACTAAAGTTACCTTACCTTTAGTGTCATCTATGTTCCCTGATTTAAACCCGTTAACGGTGTTTAAATTCCATGTTACAATTCCGCCAGATTCAATACCACCATTTGAGGCAGATACAAATTCTAAACCTGGCGCTAATTGGTTGATAATTTTTACATTTTTGGCATCAATGGCTGCATAATTGCGATAATCAAAAGTGAATGTGACTAAATCGTTAGTGTATGCTATTGTTTTATCGACTTTAGAATATACTTTCATATTGGCCTCCTGTATCATAGCTAGAGGGGATTGGTGATTCCCACTCAAAACAAGCATACCTAATAAGCGTGCCCAACCATGAAAATATTTTGGCTCACTCGTAATATATCCATCTCCAACGTTGGCGGCATCCCAAGTAATTGCACATTGGCGGTATAACAACCCCATTAAATCGTAATCTTGAGAGACTACTGCTGCTGGGCTTACAGCTCCTGGCAACCAATTTAGCGGAAATGAACCCGTTAAATCACCAGTGTTAGCATCGTATTTATCAGATAAAATAGAAGGTCCAAAAAAGGTTAATTTCAGTGCACCTCTGGCATCAGCACACCCATGATTCCATGGCGACTGCCTAGCATCTTTAACAAACTGAGCTAAACGTATAGAGATATCTTTCTCATAGGTATTTGTTGAGCTTGTTTTATATTGGTGAGATAGAGGATCCCATGTAATATCTGGGGTGCGATGCCATAATGCATCCATACTAGCTCGCCATGGATGTCGCCAATCTTCTCCCGCCATATAGCTAGAGAAGGTAGCATTATTACCAATAACACTCACCCAACCAGCTGTAGGTATTGATGTTGGAGTTTTTAGTAGTTGTCCATTGATCCACGATGTTGAGGCTTGTGCCCTAAGTAATTGTTCAATATTCCAGGATAAATCTTCGGCTGTACCACCTTGTTTTTTTAGAAAGTCTGCAAATGCCCTAAAATATCCCGCAGAGACGTAATCAATATGCTCCATACCTGAAGGTCCTGCCATTTGTGGCCCAGGGTTTAAACTCTTTGCCCAATCGGTCATTTCCCCAGTTGTATTACAGCCTTTAAAATAACCATCAAAACCAATAATCCCAGATACAAAGACATTAGCTGTAACCCCATCTAAGCTTTTATGTAATTCGACTAGGCTCCTGATGGCATCCAAGGCCTCTTGTTTATAACTAATAGGATTGCCACACGCATCATCATATCCAGATAAATCACCCCATTGTTTCCAAGCGAGTAATAACCCCATTACCATATCCATAGTCCCATCGGTAGCAACATCTTGATTTTGATCGGTCAATGTATTTTTCCCATATTTATAATCAGACCGAATAATCTTGCTACAATCATTATATTTCTTGTTTAAAGCTTTTTTCTCATCATGTTCCTTGAACCAAATACCATCAAAAGTTATTTTATCCCCCATAATTGCAGCGCCCATCATTGCATACCCAACACCTTCAGAACAATCGATATAACCTACTCCTACACCTCTGCTCGATTGAATGTATTTAACACCTTTATACACCTCTCCAGTATATACAAATCGATTCGCCATTATCTGCCAAGCCTCTCTAATGGTTTGTTCCATTTCGGCATGGGTCACGCCAGGCGCATTCTGAGTAGCTAAATTACCTAGGTTATGGGAAGATCCATCTGTATAAGGTAAAAACTGAGGGAATGGAAATTTAGGATTACCTGAATTTACATGTACCATAATTTGTGCATTAGCTGTATAATCAAAAAATAGAACAGTACAAAAACAAAAAAATAAGAAGTGGAATTTGATTTTCATAAAATAGAAATAACAAAAAAGGTTAACAAAATCTACATAATATAAGTCTATGACTTTATGAAATAGAGTACTTTACATCAATTACTTAAAGACATTTAACTATGTATCCACCCTACATTAAGTTGCCCAAATTACTCTTTAGTCGATTGTACGGGATGAAATTGAAAACTAAAAAAAACTCAACTCACTATGCATGAATAAATTACTTGTTTTCATGAGTGTTAATTTTGAAATAGCAGAACAATAATAGTCACAACACAATAAGAGAACTGGTAGCATAGTAGACTTTAAACAAATTCATTGTTAGAACTATTTCTATTTAGAGTGCAGTACAAATAGTGCATGATAAAATCACTTAATGAGCCAAAGTTTATGGATTTGTACTAATTTTGAGGAATTATCATTATCTTCAATTTTGAAACAAGAAGATAGACTACTTGTTACAGTATATATTATTAACGGTTGATATTATGGATTTAAACTTTTCATCTCAAATACGAGATATCATATCCTACAGTAAGGAAGAGGCAGAACGGTTGGGTAATCAGTTTATATCGCCTGAGCACTTGCTATTAGGTATATTACGTGATGGAGAAGGTACTGCAATAGATGTATTACAATCATTAAAGGCTAAACTACCTCGCATCAAAAAAACTATTGATAAAAGATTAAAAGAGAAGTCTGCCATTCAGACTGATAGCTTACCTCTACTTAAATCGACAGAACGTGTTTTAATGCTTGTACACCTCGAAGCAAAAGCTTTAAAAAGCCCAGAGGTAAATACAGGTCATCTGCTTTTAGCTTTATTACGCGAGAAAAGCAGTTTAATATGGGAAATAATGGCTGAAGAAAATATTAACTATCAAAACGTAAAACAGATGCTTGGATCTGAAATGCCAAAGGCGAAATCGGACTTTCCAGAAGATGATGATCAAGATAACCCATTTTCGGGCTCTGGTCAAACAGGTTCTGAAGCAGGTGGTAAAGCCACTGCCAAAACAGGATCTGACACACCAGTGTTAGATAATTTTGGAATAGATATGACTAAGGCGGCCGAGGAAGGACGCCTAGACCCTATTGTAGGTCGTGAACGAGAAATAGAGCGTTTGGCTCAAATCTTAAGTCGTAGAAAAAAGAATAATCCAATCTTGATTGGAGAACCTGGTGTGGGTAAATCAGCTATTGCTGAAGGACTAGCATTACGCATCATTGCTAAAAAAGTATCTCGCGTTTTATTTGATAAGCGCGTTGTTACGCTTGATTTAGCATCGGTTGTGGCAGGTACTAAATATCGCGGTCAGTTTGAGGAACGCATGAAAGCCATCTTAAACGAGTTGAGCCGTAATCACGATGTGATTCTCTTTATTGATGAGATACACACTATTGTGGGTGCCGGTGGAGCAACAGGATCGTTAGATGCTGCCAATATGCTTAAACCAGCATTAGCACGAGGTGAGATTCAGTGTATTGGAGCTACCACGTTAGATGAGTATCGTCAACACATTGAAAAAGATGGTGCTTTAGAGCGTCGTTTTCAGAAAATTATGATTGAGCCTACTTCTATTGATGAGACCGTAGAGATTCTTAATAACATACGTGCTAAATATGAAGATCATCACAATGTAAGTTATACGCCTGAAGCCATTACAGCTTGTGTAAAATTAACCGAGCGTTACATTTCAGATCGTCACTTACCAGATAAGGCTATTGATGCCTTAGATGAAGCGGGCTCTAGAGTTCACATTTCTAATATTATAGTTCCTGAAACGATCTTAAATCTGGAAAAGGAAATAGAAGAGATTAAAGAGAATAAAATAAAGGCTGTTAAAGCTCAAAACTTTGAGTTAGCTGCCAGCTTTAGAGATAAAGAAAAAGGCTTATTAGATAGCTTAGACGAGGCTAAATCAAAATGGGAACAAGACCTTCAAGAGCATCGTGAAATAGTAGACGAAGAGAAAGTTGCCGAGGTAGTTGCTATGATGACAGGTATTCCTGTTCAACGTGTAGCACAAGCTGAAGGGTTTCGTTTATTAAAAATGGGACAAGAGCTTAATGGCAGTGTGATAGGACAAGATGATGCCATTGTAAAAGTGGTTAAAGCCATACAACGCAATAGAGCTGGATTAAAGGATCCAAATCGTCCTATTGGTACATTTGTATTTTTGGGTCCTACTGGTGTTGGTAAAACACACTTAGCTAAGGTTTTAGCAAAGTATTTATTTGACACTACGGATGCGTTAATTCGAGTAGACATGAGTGAATACATGGAGAAATTTTCGGTATCACGTTTGGTTGGTGCCCCTCCAGGGTATGTTGGTTATGAAGAAGGTGGTCAGTTGACTGAAAAAGTACGTCGCAAGCCATACGCTGTTGTGTTATTAGATGAGATCGAAAAGGCTCACCCTGACGTATTTAATTTATTACTTCAAGTGCTGGATGAAGGTCGTTTGACTGATAGTTTAGGACGTAAAGTAGATTTTAAGAATACCATTATTATTATGACTTCTAATATTGGTAGTCGCGATTTAAAGGATTTTGGTAGAGGAGTTGGATTTTCGCAACCTAATGCTAAAAGTGATAGCGATCATGCCAAGGGGGTGATTGAAAAAGCCCTTAAAAAGGCCTTTGCCCCTGAATTTATAAACCGTATTGATGATGTGATTGTATTCAATAGTTTGAATAAAGAAGATATTCATAAAATTATTGACATCGAACTAAAAGGATTATATACACGTGTAGAGTCGTTAGGTTATAAACTAGAGCTTACTGATGAAGCAAAAGACTTTATTGCTACTAAAGGTTTTGATGCCCAATATGGTGCTAGGCCATTAAAAAGAGCCATTCAGAAGTATTTGGAAGATGAAATGGCGGAGGTTATCATACAAGCATCCGTAAGTGATGGGGATATTATTAGAGTTGGCTTTGATGACAAGGATGAGAAAATTACTACGGAGATTGTTCATCTCAAAGAAGAGAATAAAATCTAAAGAATAATTAACACCAATAAAAAAGGCTGTCTCAATCAAGACAGCCTTTTTTATTTAAATGATATTTCCTTAGTTACTCATATTTGTAGTAATTGAGTTTAAGATTGTTTTAGCATTTTCATTTTTAGCATCATATTTTAATGCTTTATTAGCTAAATCAGTTGCTTGATCGTATTCTACTTTAGCACTTTCTTTAATAGCATCCCATTGGTCTCTGTTGTCATCCAAACGCGTTTTAAGTATATCATTTCCTTTGGTATAAAAGTCATTACTCGCAATGACATAATAAGAAACAAGTTCTTTTTTGAAGTGACTTAAATACTTACTGGTGCTATAGGTTTTAATACCATCAACTAATGTTTTCTCGTACTCATCCATTTGTCCTAAAGCCTTATATGAAAGCGCTAAATAATAGGTAGAGATATCAGCTTTATTATTAGCCTTAATGCTTTGAGAATAATACTTTACGGCAGTCTCATCCGCATTTACTTTACGAGCGCAGGTAGCTGTGGCATAAACCAACTCAACATCTACAGGATCAGTCCCTTTAGCAATAGCTTGCTCATATAATCCTAACGCTTTTTTGTAATCTTTAGCATTATATGCTGTATTCCCTTCATTTTTATATTCTACAGCACTTTTGTCTTGAGCGTTTAAAGCTCCAAAACCCATCATCATTAAAAATGAAAAACTCAACAAATACTTCATAATTTATCCTTTTTTTTAATTTAATATAACAAGAAAGGCTAAAATAGCTTTTCTATTTTAGCCTTTCAAATATTAAGGTAAAAAATAACGAAATATTAACTAAATTTTTCTGTTTTTTGAAGAAAAGTCTTAAACTTATCGTACTCAGTTGATAAATTATCAACTGCTTTTGTGCCTTTCATAAATTCTTTAAGTCTTGCAGGTTGCTCTACTGATTGTTTAATTTCAGCTTCAACCACATCAGGGAATTTGGCTGGGTGAGCCGTAGCTAAAAATACGCCTAACTCCTCTCCTACAAGCTGATGCTCTAAAGCTCTATAAGCCACAGCTCCATGTGGATCTAGAATGTATTTTTGATTTTCAAAAACAGATTTAATGGTCGTATGAATGGTTGCATCCGTAATAACCTCTGTTTTTAAATCACGGCGCATATCATCAATGTTGTGATCAAATAATTCGCGAACACGGATAAAATTACTAGGATCACCCACATCCATGGCATTAGCCACAGTAGAAATACTAGGAGCAGGCTTATATTCACCAGAAACTAAAAATTGTGGTACAATATCATTCACATTGGTAGCAGCCACAAAACGTTTGATAGGAAGCCCCATTTTTTGTGCAATCAAACCAGCTGTTAAGTTACCAAAATTGCCACTAGGCACACATATCACTGCATTTTTGCGTTGTTGGGCAGGTATTTGAGCCACAGCATAGAAGTAATAAACCATTTGAGGTAAAAAACGAGCTAGATTGATGGAGTTTGCTGAGGTAAGAATTAACTGCTTACACAGGTCTTCATCCATAAAAGCCGTTTTAACCAAACGCTGACAATCATCAAAAGTACCATCTATTTCAATGGCCGTAATATTTTGACCAAGCGTGGTAAATTGCATTTCTTGCACATGGCTTACTAAACCTTTGGGGTATAACACCACCACATTAACACCCTCAACACCAAGAAAACCGTTAGCCACAGCACTTCCTGTATCCCCCGAGGTGGCTACCAACACATTAATAGGCTTATCGCCTTTAGTGGTAAAACGAGCCATTACACGCGCTAAAAAGCGAGCTCCTATATCTTTAAATGCCAAGGTTGGCCCATGAAAAAGCTCCAGCGATGAGATCTTATCACTCACCTTAACCAGAGGAATTGGAAAATTGAAAGCATCCTCGCAAAGTAGTTTGAAATCCTGTTCTTCAATATCAGGGCAGAAATAAGGACGTAATGTTTCGTAACCTATTTCACCTAGCGTCATGGAATCCAATCGGTTCCAAAAATCAGCACCTAAGGTAGGAATCGCCTCGGGCATGAATAAACCATTACCAGGAGCTAAACCTTTTAATACAGCGCTTTTTAAGTCGCTTTTATGAGAATAATCTTGTGTACTATAAAATTTCATATGCTTAATGCTTGAAGGTTAAATCCTTATAATTTTCCCGTTAACAATAATTTCATAAAATCAGTTTGATTAACAAAACCATAACTGCCGTTCAATGTTGTTTTTTCGTCATATTCTTCGATGTTATCAGGCTCGTTACCAGGTCTATAAATCATAAATGGCACATTGTCACGTGTATGTGTACGTAGTTCACAAGGTGTAGGGTGATCAGGTAAAAACGCGATACTGAGCTCATTCTTATGTAGTTCCAGATGTTCTAAAACAGGTTTAACCACATATTTATCAATATCTTCTAATGTTCTTATTTTCAGCTCAACATCACCCTCATGCCCCGCTTCATCAGGCGCTTCAATATGAAGAAAAACATATTCGTTCTTTTCGAGAGCCGCAATAGCCGCTTGAGCTTTACCAGTATAGTTAGTTGTGTATAAACCCGTGGCACCATCCACAAAAACAGATTTTAAGCCCCCAAATTTACCCAATCCATGAATTAAATCAACGGCTGAAATAACCACGCCCTGTTTGATGCCATACAGCTCCAGCAGACTAGGCATTTGAGGTTTAAACCCACCAGACCAAGGCCATATCATATTAGCCATTGGTAAGCCTTTTTTCTTACGTTTAATATTTACTGAATGTTCTTGAAGAAAATCTCTACTCTGGTAAATGAGATTACGTAATGTAGCTACCGTATCATTATTACCTTCATTTTTAGGAAGTACATTTTCTACATACTCATTAGGCACATCATGCGGAGGCGTACAATGCAATGCATTATTACCACCTTTAATTATTAATATATGACGATAACTCACCCCAGGATAAAACTGCACCATAGCAGAACCTAGGTGATCGTTAAGGGCAACGATTAACTCCAATGCTTCCTCTGTAGATATATGACCACCCGAGTGATTTAAAATACGACCATCCCGCTCGGTAATTAAGTTGCATCGAAAAACTAAATCATCTTCCTCAAGCTCAATGCCTAAAGCTGCAGCTTCTAGAACTCCTCTGCCTTGATAATACGTTTCAGCATCATACCCCATGATGGTCATATTGGCCACCTCGCTACCTGGGTGAAGCGAATCGGGAACTGTTTTTAGGTAACCACACCTTGATATTGAGCACAAACGATCAATATGAGGTGTCTCTGCCACTTGCATGGGCGTTTTTCCACCTAAGCGTTCAATAGGGTTATCTGCAAATCCATCGGCTAGTATAACCAAGTGTTTCAGCGTCTTCACTATATTTAAAATTTACAAGTTATACCCTCTTTTTTTATACATCAAATACAATAAGTGGTCTTAAAGATTAACCACCTTAATAATATCAGCAAAAACACCTGCTGCTGTCACATCAGCACCAGCGCCATACCCTTTAATCTCCATTGGGTGATCAAAATAATAATCAGAACGCAACATTACTTTATTGTTGCTACCTTCTAGGCGATAAAAAGGATGTGTTTCATCAGCAATTGAGAAATCCACCTTAGCCTTACCATCTTTTAAGGAAGCTGTATATCTAATCATTGAATTGTTATCAGCGGCTGCTTTACGTTTAGCTTCAAACTCAGCATCGTATGTTTTAATACGTTTCATAAAGTCTTCAACCGATTCTTCCACAAAATACTCTTCAGGAATAAAAGGTGTTATTTCAATATCCTGCTGTTCAAGAGGATAATTACTCTCACGAGCTAGGATAAGTAGTTTACGTAATACATCCGTTCCTCTTAAATCAATACGAGGATCAGGCTCACTAAAGCCCTTTTGTTTGGCTTCTAAAACCACTTCTGAAAGTGGTTTTGTTTCCGATACCGTGTTAACAATATAATTTAGAGTTCCAGATAATACCCCCTCCAATTCAAGAATACGATCGCCACTATTAACCATACTATTGATGGTGTTAATAATAGGAAGCCCTGCTCCCACATTGGTTTCAAAGAGATACTTCACCCCTTTTTCACGAGCCATATTTTTTAGGCTAGCATAGGTTGCATATTCTGAAGAACCCGCAATTTTATTGGCTGTAACAACAGAAACATTATTCTTTAATATTTTTAAGTATTCATTAGCTACTTTGTCGCTGGCGGTACAATCCACAAACACACTGTTAGCCAAATTGAATTCTACTATTTTTTGAACGTACACATCAACGCCGCCAGTTTCACCATCTTTAAGTAACTCAACTGCTGTTGATATATCTAAACCACGCTCATTAAAAATCATTTGACGTGAATTAGCCATTCCAGCCACTCTAATAAGTAAACGTTTATTTTTTAGGAGGTGTTCCTTTTGACGTTCAATCTTCTCCAATAAGTTTTTACCAACCGTACCTACACCAGCTAAATACAGGTTAAGTACTTGATATTGACTTAAAAAGAATGCTTCATGAACCACATTTAGTGTTTTCTTAAGGTCTTTCTCTTCAATTACAAAAGAGATGTTTAGTTCAGAGGCTCCTTGAGCAATGGCATACACATTAATACCATTTTTACCCACATTTTGAAACAATTGTCCAGATACACCAGCGGTGTGCTTCATTCCTTCGCCAACAATAGCTACCACAGCCATTTTGTTTTCAACGGCTACACCATTAATTTGTTTCCGTTCAATTTCTTTATCAAACTCAAGTAATAAGGCTGTGCGCGCATTTTGAGCATCAGCCGCAGAAACCACTATGCTAATGCTATTTTCGCTAGAAGCTTGAGAAATAAGTATGATATTTATATTGTTGATAGCCAACGCACTAAATAATCGCATAGAAATGCCCGAGATGCCTATCATGCCCATTCCTTGAACGGTAATTAATGCTACATCACGAATAGAAGAGAGTCCTTTAATCTTTTTTGAATCGCCATTTTTCTTTCCATCAATAAGTGTTCCTGGCGCTTGAGGATTAAACGTATTTTTTATTTTGATGGGTATTTGTTTCTGTAAAGCTGGAATAATGGTTGGCGGGTAAATAACCTTAGCTCCAAAATGTGATAATTCCATGGCTTCGGCATACGAAAGATGGTCTAAGCAATAAGCACGACTAATCACACGTGGGTCGGCAGACATAAATCCATCTACATCCGTCCATATTTCAAGTATTTCGGCATCTAATCCAGCTGCTAAAATAGCTGCTGAGTAATCAGACCCCCCTCTGCCTAAAGTTGTGTTTTCGCCCTCTGCGTTAGCCGCAATGTAACCAGGAAACACAGAAACCTGCGTCAACTCAGGCTTAAGAGCTTGAATTGCTTTGTTGGTTACTGTATAATCTACTTGATGTGTTTTACCCACCAAAGAGGTTGAAATATACTGACGGCTATCAAATAATTTAGCACCATCAATTAAATAGGTAATAATAACAGATGATAAACGTTCGCCACAACCCGAAATGGTATCGTAACTTCTAAGGCTTAATTCACCAGTAAGGCTTATCCCTTTTAAAATATTATCAAGCTCAAACCATACAGGCTCAAGGTCTTTTTCTACATTAATAGAACTATCTGCAGCAAATAATTCGTCAATAATTGTTTTATGATTGGCTTTGATGCTTGTCAAAACCTCGGTATAGTTTTTTTGTGAAGCAGCTAAGTTAGCAGCGCTAATTAAGCTATCGGTAACACCACTTACAGCAGATACTACCACCACAACGGGCTTAGATAAACTCTCAACAATACGTTTTACATTCAACATGGCCATGGAAGAGCCCATGGATGTACCTCCAAATTTAAGTACCTTCATGATTATAAGAAATGAGGAAATTAGTGAATAAAAAAGAAATGACCAGACGGATGATAAAAATTGCTAAAACCCCCAAGGGGTTCTGGTTGTAGAAGTAAGAAACAGTCGAATTTTACACATCATTTTTTATGGTCTAAGCATTACGTATTAAGTAGTGCCAAAATTAGTTACTTTATTGTAAAACTCAAAAGAAAATATACGAATTGTTTCCTATGTACGAAGGTTTATAACTAGGGAATTACAACTA
>QKIO01000214.1 GCA_003251015.1 Bacteroidales bacterium | reverse complement strand
GTTCCCTTGTGTGATTCAATCACCTTCTTCACAAAGGTTAAACCTAAACCAAAGCCTTTTACATTATGTACATCACCTGTGCCAACTCTGTAATACCTATCAAAGATAAGAGGTAGGTCTTTTTCGGGGATGCCCATGCCCGTATCACTCACTTGTAACACAAGCTGTTCTTTTTTAAGCTCACACGAAATACGGATATGTACCGTTTCGGGGGAGTATTTAATGGCATTATCAATCAAGTTAGATACTGCTAAGGCAAGTTGGCCATTGAAGCTATTTACCCAAAGAGGCTGATCTCCCAAGACTAATTCAAGAATGCCATTGCGTTCGTTGATGCGATACGAAAAGGATGCACCTAACTCTTCTAGAACAAATTTTAGATCGATGGGCTCCCAACCTCCCCCAGATGATGGGCAAGTTAGTTTAAGCACCCCGTCAACATGCTGTTGCATCTTTTCATATTCGCTTAGTATCACTTCTGAGTACTCTTGAGTTTTAGAATAATCATTTACACTCATTTTCTTTTTCATCAAATTAGCAGCTAATCTAATGTTGGCTAATGGTGTTTGTAACTCGTGTAATAGGTTATTTACAAAGTCGGTGGTGCGCGACACTTGTTCTTTTTTTTGTTTGATGACTCTTAATAAGGTGACAAAAGCGCCTAATACAAAAAGTATTATAAGGATGGATACTAAAAATAGTCCACTCATTTGAGCCATGATAAATCGATTGCGATCAGGAAATTGCAGTCGTATATCAATGCCTGATTGTTGCAATAAGCCATTTAAGGTCTGATGGTAACATTTAGGTCCAAAGAAAGAAGATGAGTTTTCGAATCGAACACTGTCACTCACGGTAAACCGATAGTTTAATGGGAGGTGATATGCTTTTAAGTTTGCGTTGATGATGCTGTCAATACGTGTGTGGCTATCGTGTTTAGCTGCCGAACCACAGCTATTGCCGCATAAATAGTCGTTCATTTTATTACACGTATTGGCTTGTTTGCCAATGTCGTTCCGCGCATCTTTCATGGCCATTACCACCAGGTGGTTGAAGTTACGCTCTTCTAGCGTGGCTGCTTTAAACGAATATACAACCTGTATAATCAATAACATCAATAGACCCACAAAAGTAAGAGCGGCTAATAAAAAATGATTTTCTACTTTAGATAACTTCACCTTCATAACTTGTGATATTGTATTAATAATGAGGTAAAAATAATAAGAATAAGTAGTCATCATAAAACATTAACAACGCATTAACAGCAATTAACAGGCAAATAACTTACATTTACCCTTATTCAGTCTACTTTTGAATAGTTATAAAATTAATAATCATTTAAAACTTACAAGTTATGAAGAAGCTTATTGTTCTTTCGTTTTTATTTATGTTTTTAGTTGCAATTACAACTCCTGCCGTAGCTGCAGTTAACTCTCAAGAGCCTGCAAAAACTGAGCAAGCAGACGCAAAAACTAAAAAATGCGATAAAGAATGTAAAAAAGAGTGCTGCAAAAAGAAGGAGTCTTGCGAGAAGAAGAAATCAGCTTGTTGCGCTAAGAAAGCTGAAGATAAGAAATAGTCTTTATCGCTTATAATACAAGAAGCTGTCTGATTTATTAGACAGCTTCTGTTGTTTTTAAGTAGTGGGGTTGAGTTCTTGTTTTAACGCACTAAACTTAGTAAGGATCTAACCATCGTATGTGAGGTTCTAATTAGTTATTCTTTTCCAAGTCACTTTTTTGCCTATGATAGAGAAACCAATGTAACCTTTTACATACAAAACATCTTTATCGTCTTCAAACCACATGTAACACTTGTAAGTGGTGCCACTTTTGGGGTCGTAAATAGTGCCGTCAATCCATTCTTTTTCGTTTGCATCAAAGGTGAAATCATTTAAGATATACAAACCTAAGATAGGTCTTTGTTTGAGTTTAGTATCTGGATTTTGATCGTCTTTTTTTGCTGTTCCATCTGCTCTATTAGGGGTTTTAAGCCAAGTTATTTTACCTTCAAACACGCCATTTGATTTTTGTGAAATCACCACTTTTGAGTCGCCATCTTGCGTTAACCAAGTGCCTATTATTTGTTTGGCGTTTTGAGCACTTCCAAGTGTTGAAAAGCTGATTAACATCAGCGCAAAGATTAATTTTTTCATAGATAAACGGATTTAATGTAACTACAAGATAATATCAAAAAACTTAAATTGCCACTTCTTACAAGTAATTACCAATAAATCTAGCGCTTAAATACATATTAATATGTCAGATGTATTAGTGGATTGAATGGTTGTGTAATGTGTTTCATTCACGTTTTAATGAGGATTGTTAGACAGAAAAGGGAGTTATTGATCTGAGGAGGTAAAATTTGTTTGAATTAAAGCAAAATATTGGTTTTGAGCGTTTGTCATCTGATGTTAATTTTCTTACTTTTGCGCCACGGTTATTAAATAAATATAAATGAATACGTTAAAAAAGATCAATTCGGCATTAATTTCAGTCTTTCATAAGGATGGGTTAGACGAAATTGTTCGTACGCTCCACAAGCTGGATGTTAAAATATACTCAACAGGTGGCACTCAGTCATTTATAGAAGGTTTAAATGTGCCTTGTATCCGAGTTGAAGATGTAACGGGTTATCCTTCGATATTGGGTGGTCGAGTAAAAACGCTTCATCCAAAGGTGTTAGGAGGTATTTTGGCTCGTCGTGATAACGCGGAGGATGTACAGCAGCTGGCTCAGTATGAGATTCCAGAAATCGACCTCGTGATTGTTGATTTATATCCGTTTGAGGCTACTGTCGCTTCAGGAGCTAGTTATGACGACATCATCGAAAAAATAGATATTGGTGGCATAGCCTTGATTAGAGGTGCTGCTAAAAATTATAACGATGTGATTATCGTTCCATCAAAAAATCAATACCAACAGTTATCAACGCTTCTTAAAGAGAAACAAGGCCAATCTGAGTTGACAGACCGAGTGTCTTTTGCAGGTGCTGCGTTTGCTGTTTCATCACATTACGACTCGGCTATATCTAACTTCTTCAATAAAGAGGTTGAAAACATAGAGCGTGTGAGTTTGAATGATGGTAAGGTGTTGCGTTATGGCGAAAATCCTCATCAAAGAGCTACTTTTTATAAGTTTAACAATACGACCAATGGAGCTAATTTAGCGGATGCTGAGATATTACAAGGCAAAGAGTTGTCGTATAACAACATGTTAGATGCCGATGCAGCTTGGAAAGCAGCTAGTGATGCCTTCCATTCGGTAACTCATCTAAAACACAAATCAGCTGTCTCTGTGGTAAAGCACTTAAACCCTTGTGGTTTAGCGGTGACCGACTCTATTCTTAAATCGTTAGAGTTAGCTTGGGCTGGTGATCCTATTAGTGCTTTTGGTAGCATCGTATGTTTTACCGAAACCGTAACTTTAGAGATTGCTCAGTGGTTTAACAAACGATTTGTTGAAATTATTATTGCCCCTGATTTTACCACCGAAGCCATTGAGGAATTAGGTAAAAAGAAAAATCTTCGTGTGCTTAAAACCCCTATTAAAGAATGTGTTACCGGTGAGAAGTTATTCCGTTCGGTAAATGGTGGGTTCTTGGTGCAAGACGAAGATGAAGGTTTAGATACCGAATTCAAGACTGTTACCAAAAAACAATTTGCGGAAAATAAAATGAATTTAGCTAAGTTTGGCATTACGGCGTGTAAACATCTAAAAAGTAATGCCATTGCCGTGGTAACTGAAAATAGCGACGGCTCATTTTGGTTAACTGGTGCGGGCATGGGACAACCAAACCGTTTAGATAGTTTAAGTCAATTAACAATGCCTCGCTTCGACATGAAGGAAGGTATCAGCATAGCAGATTCAGTACTTATTTCGGATGCCTTTTTTCCGTTTAAAGATAGCATCGAAGCCGCTCATAAATACGGCGTAAAATATATCGTTGAACCAGGTGGTAGTATTCGTGATGAAGAGGTTATAGAGGCTTGTAATGAGTTTGGTATGGCCATGTTATTTACAGGAAAACGTCATTTTAAACATTAAAAAAACACACACGAATGGGATTGTTTTCGTTCTTATCGCAGGAGATAGCCATTGACCTTGGTACGGCTAATACCATCATTATCCACAACGACAAAATTGTGGTGGATGAGCCTTCTATTGTGGCTCTAAATAGAAAAACGGATAAGCTAGAAGCGATTGGTGAGCGTGCTCGCCAGATGCATGGTAAGACGCACGATAATATTTATACTATTCGCCCACTTAGGGATGGGGTAATCGCCGACTTTAACGCTGCCGAACAGATGATTCGTGGCATGATTAAGATGATTAATAAAAAGTCGAAGATGTTTACGCCATCATTAACCATGGTGATTTGTATTCCATCGGGTAGTACTGAGGTTGAAATACGTGCTGTACGTGACTCATCAGAACATGCTGGCGGTAGAGAGGTTTACATGATTTACGAACCGATGGCTGCGGCTTTAGGTATTGGACTTGATGTAGAAGCTCCAGAAGGCAACATGATCGTTGATATAGGTGGAGGAACCACAGAGATTGCTGTTATTTCGTTGGGAGGCATCGTAACCAATAAATCCATTCGTATTGCTGGGGATGACTTAACGGCTGACATTATGGAATACATGAGACGTCAACACAACATCAAAGTAGGTGAACGCACGGCAGAACGCATCAAGATAGAAGTAGGCTCAGCTTTGCCTGAGTTAGACACACCTCCATCAGATTTTGTGGTTCGTGGACCTAATCAAATGACCGCTCTTCCAATTGAAGTACCTGTTTCGTACCAAGAGATTTCTCATTGTTTAGAAAAATCAATTTCTAAAATTGAGACCGCTGTATTATCGGCATTGGAGCAAACGCCTCCTGAGTTATACAGTGATATTGTACGTAATGGTATTTATCTAGCAGGTGGTGGTGCATTGTTGAGAGGTCTTGACAAACGTTTATCAGATAAGATAAACATTCCATTTCACATTGCCGAAGATCCATTACACGCAGTCGCACGCGGAACGGGCATTGCCCTAAAAAACCGTCATCGTAATTTGCCATATCTTATTCGATAATAGATTAAAGCCACTGAAAACCTCAGTGGCTTTTACACTTAGCGAGGAACTTATTTCTATACAATGAGGAATATTATTCGTTTTATATTAACCTACCATTTTACCATCTTATTTCTTATCTTCGAAACGGTTGCGTTGGTAACTTTAGTACGGTCAAATGCCTATCAGCGCAGTGTGGCAGCCTCGTCATCGAACTACATTGCAGGTAGCATCTTTTTGCGTTACAGCACCTTGCATGAATACTTTATGCTGAAGGAAATAAACGATGACTTATCTCGCGAGAATGCCTTTTTGCGCAGTCAAATGCCAGGAACGGTCAACTCCTCACGCGATTACTTTAGTACCGTGTACGATAGTTTGGCACAACGCCAATATACTTACCGCCAGGCTAAGGTTATTAACAACTCAGTCAACAAACAATATAATTACATTACCATAGATAAAGGTCGACTCAATGGCATTAGACCAGAGATGGGAGTTATCTCTGCCAATGGGGTGGTGGGTATCGTTAGTAATGTATCTAATCATTTTGCTACCATTGTTTCAGTGTTAAACACGAGACTGAAGATATCGGCTAAACTCAAAAAAACAAATTATTTTGGGGCCATAGAATGGGATGGTACTTCAAGTAGTTATGTTGCATTAAACGAAATACCGAGTCACGCCATTGTGAATGTAGAAGATTCGGTAGTGACCAGTGGTTACTCAGCCATCTTCCCCGAAAACATCTTTATTGGTACGGTTGAAGAAGCCTCTGTGAATGAGGGCGATGGTTTTTACAGCATTAAAATACGTTTGGCTGAAGATTTTAAAAGTGTATCCTATGTGCAAGTGATTGAAAATGCCATGCGTACAGAACAAATAACCCTTGAAAATACAACTGAAAATGATTAGTTATCTACCTCGATACATCTTCAACTTTATTTTCTTCATCCTACTACAAGTAGTGGTTTTAAACAACATTCAATTTAGTGGGTTTGTAAATCCTTACTTATACGTATTGTTTATCATTACTTTACCCTTTGAAATACCTAATTGGCTCTTGTTAGTTTTTGGTTTTGTTACAGGGTTAATTATTGATGTGTTTAGTAATACTTTAGGAATGCACGCTTCGGCCACCCTCTTTATGTGTTATTTACGTCCTTTTTTATTGCGTGCTTTTTCGCCTAGGGATGAATATCAACCAGGTACCATTCCTAATATACATTGTTTTGGCACTGCATGGTTTTTGCGGTATGCATTAATACTTGTTTTTGCCCACCATTTCTTTTTATTTTTTATAGAGGTGTTTTCATTTAAGCATATCTTCTCTACTCTATGGCGTATAGTGGCTAGTACAACTTTTACCATGGCTTTGATATACATAGCTCAAGTATTTGCATTGGGTAAACCTAAAGGGAAATAACCGTGGGAAGTATTAATAGGAGAGCATTAGTTATTGGGATAGTTGTTATTCTTATTGCTATTTCTTTTGCCAGTAAACTTTTTATGATTCAGGTCTATGACCAATCCTATAAGTTTTCTGCTGAGAATAATGCACGTCGTAATGTTATTCAATATCCATCGCGTGGACTTATCTATGATCGAAATGGGAAGTTATTGGTATCTAATCAGGCCGTGTATGATGTGATGATTGTGCCTCGTGATGTGGTTAGTTTTGACAGTACAGATTTTTGTTTGTCTTTAGGCATTAGCCATGATGAGTTACGCGCCATGTTTGTTGAGATGCGTAAAAACATCCGCTCACGTGAGATTTCTACCTATAAACCATCTGTGTTTTTTAAGCAGATGTCAGTGGCACAATATGGTCGGTTTCAAGAGAAATTACATAAATTCAAGGGCTTTTTTGTACAACGACGCACCATTCGTAAATATGAATATCCCATTGCTGCACATATATTTGGATACATTGGTGAGGTTGATAAAAAACAGTTGGATCCGGAGTATAAACATTTCGATCCTTATTACTCCAAAGGTGACTACATCGGTATCAGTGGGATAGAGAGCACCTATGAGAAAGTGTTGCGAGGTGAGAAGGGTGCCAAATACATTCTTGTAGATGTGCATGGTCGCGAAAAAGGGAACTACAATCACGGTGAGTATAATATACCGGCAGTGGCGGGCAAAAACATCAAACTATCTATTGATATTACCATACAAGAATATGGCGAACGCTTGATGCAGAATAAAATAGGTAGTATTGTCGCCATCGAACCTTCTACAGGTGAGATATTAGCATTTGTGTCAGCCCCCTATTACGATCCAAATAGTTTAGTTGGCAGAGGGCGTGGGGAAGAGTTTAAAGCTCTAGCTCAAAATAAATATAAGCCACTAAATAACCGAGGATTGCAAGGCACCTATTCTCCAGGCTCTTCGTTTAAACTGGTAAATGGTGTTATAGGATTACAGACAAAAGCCATCACACCTCAGACTCGTTTTAGTTGTAATGGACCATCTACGGCGCCCATTAAATGTACCCATCATCATCGTTCTCCTATTGAATTGTTAGGAGCTGTTGAAACATCGTGTAACCCCTTTTTCTACAACACCTTTCGTGAGATTATTGAAAAGGGAGTTAATACTCGTGAAGGGTATCAAACATGGTATAATCATGTTAAAAGCATGGGTTTTGGCGATCAATTGGGGATTGATCTTCCTTATGAGAAAGGGGGGAATGTACCTAAGAAAGAGTATTACGATAAATACTATGGCATGAAAGGCTGGCGCGCTTTAACCATTCGTTCCTTAGCCATTGGTCAAGGAGAATTAACAGTGACCCCACTTCAAATGGCAAATGAAGTTAGTATTTTTGCAAACAGAGGTTTTTATTTTACACCTCACGTAGTAAAAGCCATTGATGGACAGCCTATTGATGAGAGATATACCCAAAAACACTATACCACAATGAGTGCCGATAACTTTGAGGAGGTTATAAAGGGGATGGCACGTGTTTTTGATGGAGATATAGGTACGGCCCGATTATTTAAGAATGACTCCATTAGTATGTGTGGAAAAACAGGTACCGTTCAGAATCCTTTCGGGGAGGATCACTCTGTTTTTATTGCCTTTGCTCCACGTATTAATCCCAAAATAGCAATTGGTGTTATTGTTGAAAATGCAGGTTATGGCAGTACGTGGGCTGCTCCTATAGCTACTTTATTAATAGAGAAGTATTTAACGGGAGAAGTGCCTGCTAGGCGGAAGGCTTATGAAGAGAAGTTGTTAAACGCCAACTTCACACCTAAGGAAACAGAACAACCCAAAAAGGAGTTAATACATTAACCGAAGCACTTGATAAATGGGAAATAGTAGTTATAAAAAAAGAGCTGATTGGGTGGTAATTACCTTGTATGCGTTGCTGGTAGTATTTGGCTGGCTTAGCATTTATGCAGCGAATTTTAGTCCTGAGCATCCTGTGTTTTTTGATACGAGTAAGGAATACTTTAAACAATTGGTTTGGATTATTTTATCACTTGTTTTTATTGGATTAATACTGCTCACCGACAGTAAATTTTTTGTGGAATTTGCCTACGTTTTTTTTGGCTTAACTATATTTTTATTGTTGGCAGTATTACTCATGGGTACGGTTGTTAATGGGGCTAAATCTTGGTTTGAGGTTGGACCCATTCGTTTTCAACCTGCGGAGTTATCTAAAGTAGCCACCAACCTAGCTCTGGCTCGGGTTATGAGTCGGTTTGGTTTTAATTTCTCGTTTAAAAATAAAGTTGATTTTTTTAAGGCTACAGGTATTGTGTTTTTGCCTTTAGCCCTTATTTTACTTCAGAATGATACGGGTTCGGCCTTGGTTTATTTTACTTTTATTTTGGTTTTTTATCGCCAAGGGTTATCGCCTTATGTGTTGGTTTTTGGTTTGGTGGCAGGCATTGTGGTAACACTTACTTTAATGGCTGATAATAGCACGATTATAGCTCTGACGCTTGCTGCTACAGTGGTTGTGTTATTATTACAAGGCGTACGTAAAGAATTATATGTAGCAGGTGCCATAGGTTTAGGATTTTTCCTTTTAGCTTTTGGTGTTATTAAAGGTCTTGGTATAAATTTAAAAGTAGAATACATACTGACCATCGGTGTGGCTTTGTTTACAATAGCCTTGTTTATCTATTCATTAAGTAAACGCATTCCTAAAATCGTACCCACCTACTTGTTTATTATGTGGAGTGCGATACTATTAACTTTTTCGGCAGATTATTTTTTTGAAAAGGTATTATCTCCGTACCAACTAACCCGTATCAACGTACTTTTTGGCCTTGAGGAAGATCCGCTGGGAGCTGGTTATAATGTAAAACAGTCGATGATAGCCATTGGGTCTGGTGGTGCCATGGGGAAAGGGTTTTTACAAGGTACTCAAACAAAACTAAACTTTGTGCCAGAGCAATCCACTGACTTTATCTTTTGTACGGTAGGAGAAGAGTGGGGTTTTTTAGGTTCGATGATTGTGATTACACTTTTTGTGGCGCTTATACTACGATTGTTGTATTTAGCAGAGCAACAACACTCAGTTTTTAGTAGGGTGTATGGTTATGGTGTGGCGTGTATTTTTTTCTTCCACTTTGCCATTAATATGGGTATGACCATCGGACTAGCACCTGTTATTGGTATTCCGCTGCCTTTTTTTAGTTATGGAGGTTCTTCGTTATGGGGTTTTACCATGCTTCTGTTTGTTTTTGTGAAGTTGGATATTAACAGAAATGAGTTGATAAGGTAATCTGTTAGCTGTGTTTAAAATAACTGATTTGATCTGTATTGTGAGATTTTGACAAATTACCCAAATAGTTGGTATTGTTGTGAGAGTTTCATTTTTAGGACTATTAATGATCGGCTAAAAGGACAAAACAGAAGATTGTCGGCTAATAATACATAAAAAAGATGGTCTAAATTAATGTGTAATTGAGGGGTGTGGCCTGCTACAACCTTCGGGAGGATGATTAGTCAAGTATAATAAAGCCATTTGCTTTGCTGTTGGGATAAGCAAAGCCCCATGTGTACCCTTTGATGTTGTTTTTATTCGTCTTTAGTATTTAAGTTGGCTAGTATCTTGTATTTAGCTTGCTTTTCTTTCCATCTATCTCTGGCATATTTCTGCATGTCAGTAATAGTATCTTTTTCATCAATTATTTCAAGTCCAAGCAAGGTTTCAATGATATCTTCCATGGTTACAATTCCATCTAAACCACCATATTCATCAACTATCAAGGCGATATGCTCTTTTTTTTCTAAAAGCATTTCCCATAGGGCATACAGTACGATTGTATTTGGAGCTATAATAATCGCTCGTTTAATGTCATTAAGTATTAATTGGTGTTGGTCTTCGGCAAGTTTCTCAAAAACGGTTTGTCTAAATACATATCCTGTTATGTTTTCATCATTTTCCGAATACACAGGTATTCGTGAAAATCTCAGGTAGTCTTTGTTTTTTAAGAATACTTCAAGTGATAAGTTTTCATCTGCAAGCACCACCACCACTCTTGGGGTCATTATTTCTGTTACTTTAATATTTTTGAGACGGAGTAAATTTTGTATGATTAAGTGTTCTTTATCGGTAAACACTCCCTCGTCGGTTCCAATACTTGCTAAGGCTGCTATTTCCTCTCTACTGGTTGTTTTCTCTGGTTGATTATTCGAAATCATTTTGGTTATGATAGCAGAACCCGCAACAAGTGGATAGGTAATCATTATCATACCTTTTATAATAACAGATGTGATTTTGGTGAGGTTTCGCCAATATCTAGCTCCAATGGTTTTTGGAATAATTTCGGTTATAACTAAAATCAAAACGGTTAATATGGCTGATACAATTCCAAAAGATGCTTCACCAAATACCTTTACAGCTTGAGCTCCAACTCCAGCTGCACCAATGGTATGTGCTACCGTGTTAAGCGATAATATAGCAGATAAAGGTTTGTCAATATTATTTTTTAAATCTAGGAATGATTTAGCCCAAAGATTTCCATTTTCATGTTTAACAATCAAGAACGACCGTGGAGTTGAAAGCAATACAGCCTCCATTACAGAACAGAGAAATGAAACAAACAATGCAAGAAATAAATAAGCTAAAAGTATTATCATTTTTTTTATAGCAAAGATATATTTTTTCTTTGTGTCAAATAGAGGCAGTTGCGTATTTTAAAAGCTAGTTAACGGAGAATGGTGTGATCAGTAGCGGTTTACGTGCCACAAACTTATCAAATTGTGATGAAGTTTGAGCGACTTACAAAGCTTAAGGTTAAGCACTATTGACGCTATTGCTTATGCAAAGTGTTGCTAGGAGGCTTTATTTTATTCTAATAACCAATCAATTACATTAACTTTTTGAATTCCGTTAATGCTCGTATTATCATAGTCTAAAGTTAATAGAAATTTGGGGTCATTATCTTTAATTCTATCAAATGCCGAAATTTCACGTTTAAGTGTTTTTCGTCATTAGCAGTGTTTTCTTAGCTTACAACATACAACTAAAGACACTAGAAACGATTAAATAATCTCAATCGTTTCTAGTGTCTTATTGCTTTTCGATAAATAAATAGGTTTATATAATGGTCTTACATCAATTATTTGACCTACAGTTTCTCCTTTTTTATTCTTCGTAAAACACAATGTCTGTGTCGTATTCCGATTCGAGGAAGTCGTCTTTATCTATCCAATATCTGGAGGTTGTAAGTCGAAAGTTAGTGGCATCTATCTTATTAATCTCCCAAATTGTTTTTGCGGCATCGGTAAATTCCTCGTTACCATTTAGTTGTTCTTCAAACAGGCGTTTAATAAGATTAATCCGCATCAGGAAAATTAAATTCACCAAGTAGAGTGATGTAATCTTCAGGAGTCCAAAAGGAGTCGAGTTCATTAACGATTTTAATCTCTTTGATGTTTACTTAAATTTCATGGTTAAGTATTTAGGTGAAAACGAATTGTTTTGTGAGCTAAATGCCCTACTAAGTGTCAACTTCTAGCAGTAGAGTTCAATCCCCAATGTTAGTTTAATAAGTATGTCAGCTATTGACGTCTGATTTATTTTA
>QKIO01000145.1 GCA_003251015.1 Bacteroidales bacterium | reverse complement strand
GTTTCGGAAGTACTAGCCATAGTTTTACATTTAAAGGGTTAATTATTTGTTTAAAAAACGCATTAAATGTAAAAAAATGTATTCAATATTAAAATAGAAGGATAAAAAATGATTTTGTTTTTATGGTGGAGATGTTATGGTTATCAGTTCTATTTAGTTATGGATGTGGGCTGGTGTTTTGAGTATGAATAAGGTAATAGGTAGCGGTTGATTATTCTTGTTAGATGTTTTTTAGAGGATATGGTTAAAGTGTGGGATTTATATGTTAATCTGTTGTGTGTTTTAATTTTGTTTTTTTTAAATATTATGTTAGTGTTTGAAAGTGGTGATATTTTTATAGTTTTGCAGCAAATTAATACATAAACCTATGAAATTGAACCTAATTCAAAGAAGATGGATGTCAACTGTTATGTTGATATCGACCCTAGTAACCACTAGTTTTGCTATTGCGCCAAGTTATAGTGGAGGTACAGGAAGTGTTAATGACCCTTATAAAGTGTCGTCATTAGCAGATTTAGAGGCACTCGCCACTGCCGTTAATAGTGGAACTGATTATGCGGGAGTTTATTTTGTTCAAACGCAAGATATTGATGCAGTAGCCACTCAGGCGGTAGATTACAATCGTGCGTTACCAACTTCTGCAAATCGTGGTTTTACGCCTATCGGCGTGGGGACTATGTATTTCAAAGGAAGTTATAACGGGATGCGTTTCACCATTTCTAATTTAATGGCTTTTAATGATAAAGTTGGATACATTGGTCTTTTTGGTTTAGTGAAAAATGCGACCATCAAAAACATAAACCTTACTAGCTGTATTATAGGTGCTGAAATGGTTGGAGGTATGGTAGCTAAAGCTGAATCGTCGCTTATTTTACGTTGCTCGGTAAGTGGAATTATCAAGGGTTATAATGGTCATGGACTAATAGCTGGCGAGGTTATAGATTGTGAAATTAAGGAATGTGTAGCTTTAGGTCAATTTACCGATGGAACTAATGTGTTAAGTTCTGGAGCTATCGCAAGTAAAGTTCAAAACACGGTGTTTAGCGACTGTTTTTCGTCGGCTAGCCAAGGCTTAATCGGTTCTATAGCTGATGATGTGAATAAACCAGTTTCAACAATCACCAATTGTGTGGCTATGCCTTTTGAGCCGAATGTGTCTAGCCGTATCATTGGCTCTCCAAAAGTAGGTGTAACGGTAGCGGTAACAAATTCTTACTTTTTAATGGCAGAGCTTAGCGAGAACCTCGATGGTATTGGGATTAATAGTGCTGATATTGGTAATTATACTTTTTCGGGTCTAGTATTTGATTTAGCTTGGAAGAAAGAATATTCACAAGAAGTTAGCGTGACAACACCCAGATTATATTTGCCAAAACAAGGTTTTCAAGGCGGTGTTGGCACAGAGAATAATCCTTATTTAATAGCTGGTTTATCTGATTTAGAAACCTTAGCCAGATTGACATCTTTTGGTATTGATTTTAAAGGTGTTTATTTTAAACAAGTAGAAAATATACTTGCATCATCCACGCAAGAGACTTCTTATAACGCGGGCTTAGGGTTTTATCCTATTGGTAGAACAACTGGTTTTCTGGGTAAGTATGATGGAAATGGGAAAACAATTTCAGGCTTGTCCATTCAACGAGCTAATGAAAATAATGTTGGTTTGTTTGCTTATGTTCAAAATGGTTTTGAAATAAAAGCACTTGGGTTAAAAGACTGTAACGTGGTTGGAGGTGATAATGTGGGTGCTATGTTTGGTACTAACTATGGCACTTCAGTAAATGCTTGTTATGCTTCTGGTTCTGTTAGTGGAGCTACATCGGTGGGTGGAATGGCAGGTGTGCTTGGAGGTGCTATAATGCGTGATTGTTATTCTACATGCAGTGTTGATGCAAGCGGAAGTTATGGCGGTGGTTTTATAGGTAAGGCAGGTGACGGAACGGTGCAAAGCTCCTATTCGTCGGGTCGTGTTACTGGTAATGGTTTAATTGGGGGCTTTGCAGGTGCTGATTTAGATAATTTGCGATTAACCAATTGTTACTACGACAAAGAAACCTCTGGTATGACTTTAGGTATTACCACATCGCGAACTCAAAGTGCAGTTACCGGCCTTACGACAGTGCAGTTTAAATCGGCCGCCAACTTTACAGGGTTTGTATTTGGCACTAATGCAACTTCGCCATGGGTTTTAAATGTAACTAATCGTCCTTATTTGTATTGGGAACAAGGGGTGTCTGTAGGCGTAAATGCGTTAACCACACAAACACTTGATGTGTATCCTAATCCAGCACGTGTGAGTTTCGAGATTAAAGGTTTGGAAGAAGGTGTTGTGGTTGAGATTTTTAATCTTCAAGGTGCAAAAGTAAGTACTGTCAGTAATGCCTCAATCATCAATGTGTCTGATTGGGCTCGCGGCGTTTATATTGTTAAAGCAGAAGGTAAATACCGTAAGTTAATTGTAGAATAATCATAGATTAAGTTTTTATCACGAAGGGGTGTCTAGTTTTAGATACCCCTTTGTTGTTTTTATGAGGGATTGAGTGTTATTTCACTTGCCGAAGGGCTGTTCTTAGAAGAGATGGTTAATGGTTCTGAGCTTACTTCCCGAGGTAGTATAAATATCAGTACTAATCGCACTGTACACTTTAGTTGGTTTTGATGATAAGAGAGTTAACGCACCAAATTATGTGTTTCTTGCAAAGGGGATAGTGCTTGTGTTTTAATAGCTATAATGGTTAGGTAAGAATTATTAATTACTGAAAACAGAATTAATACCATGGATGGCTCACACTATGAAATGCCTAACTAAAAGATGATTTCTAACTTTGTACTGCCTTTTTTGCTTACTAATGATGTCAATAAACAAGAACACCACTCATTTTAAACGATTAGTGGTGTTCTTGATAATTTGCCCCTTTAAAACTAAAATATTATTTTCTTTTTATGCTGCAACCCACAGCTTTGGTGTAGTTAGGTTCTGGATTTTCGCCTTTTAGTAGGGCGTTGATGGCATCTTCCAAGTAGGTTTGGGTTACGGCCGAAACGTCTTTGTAATTGTCATCAATGGCACCAATATAACGAACAGTTAAGGCTTTGTTCTCCTTATTTAGTAGGAAAACATGGGGCGTTTTCATGGCGCCATAGGTATTTGCAACATCTTGGGTAGCATCATACAAATAGGGGAAGGTAAAACCTTTCTCTTTGGCTCTCACAATCATCAGTTCGTACGAGTCGGCAGGC
>QKIO01000178.1 GCA_003251015.1 Bacteroidales bacterium | reverse complement strand
GCTGCTGATATCTCTTTATGATTTTTCACCAACTCACCCATAGGTTTTAATACCGCTTGATGCTGACCAATAATTTCATCAGTGATAAACGCAAAACGACTGCCATCTCGAATCACAATAATAACCTTAGCCATCTGTGGCATTTCACTTCCAAGGCTAAATACATTACGCAAGGATACAAATGGCACCAACTCTTCTTCAAATTCAATGGTACCATGACGCAAACGAGAAAGCACATCGACATATGCCATTTGCGAACACACTTCGATGTCGGACAATGGTAATAAACACATCATTTGATCTGAGCGTACCAACAGTGTATCTAGAATGGCTATGGACTGCTGCAATTTAATGGTAAACACAGACCCTTTGCCTTCTTGACTTGAGATACTTAGCTCACCCCTTAACTCGGCTATTTTCTGTTTTACCACATCCATACCAACTCCACGACCAGAGATGGAAGTCACTTCTGTATTGGTAGAAAATCCAGGAAGACAAATTAAGTTGTAGATTTCCTTATCTGTTAATTTCTCAGAGCCTGATATGATACCTTTTTGTAGAGCGATGTCAAAAATCTTCTTTTTATTAAGACCTTTCCCATCATCCGACACTTCGATATATATATTGTTTGCTAAGCTGTAAGCTTTAAGTTTGATTTGAGCCTTTGTATCCTTGCCACTTTCTAATCGTTCTTGCGGTGTTTCAACACCATGATCAAGGGCGTTACGTAAAAGATGTACCAATGGCTCAGCTACCATATCGATAGAACTCTTATCCAATTCAGTTTCTAAGCCTTCGGTTATAAACTCCACATCTTTACCTAAACCGATGGATACATCACGAATTAAACGTGTGAATTTGGGCACAATATCACGGATAGGGATCAGTCGAATTGCTAAGGCATTATTTCTAAAGCTCTTCGACAGCTTATCTAACTTCTCCATTTGACTACGAATACCTTCGTATTCACGTTTGGCACTAATTAAATTTAATTGAGAAGTGGTGGTTATTAATTCACTCACTAAATACATTAAGAAATCTAATTTTTCGGCATCCACAGACACTCGATTGGTGTTTTGCTTTATCGAATCAATGGTAGACTTAGTATTTATAGCACTTCTCTTTGATGAAGTAGTAAAAACAGGCTTTTCAGGAGCTAAGCTTTGGGTGCTTTTAGTTTGATGAGCGAGTTCTTCAGCCAAGAGTTCTTCTTGGTACTTATCCATTTCAGCATTGCTAAATATATCGAAATCAGCCACTTTACGAATAATACAATACTCATACACAAACATCAGCGCGTCTTCAAGATCTTCAAACGTAAAATCTCCTACTACAAATATACTCCAACGCTCTTCCTCTTCTCCTTCAACTGGAAGTTGATAGATAGAACGTATCTCACAAATCAAGGCCAAATCTTTAATGGCATATAACACATTGATTCGACGATCAATAATACTTTGATGGGTATGAAAAATAATGTTATAGGTAACAGGGGCGTGTTCTTTTTTCTGATATTTAATACGTGATTTATACCCTGCATTTTTTTCATCGTTTAATATAAGATTACAACGATCAATCAACTCTTTCTGTCTCACTGCATTTTCTTCCACTTCTACTTTTTGATCATTCATCAACACAAACAACTGATCAGAAGCCGCTAAAGTCAGATCTAAAACATCTTTGGTCACTGGTATGATGCCGTTACGTATTTGATCGTATATATTCTCCACATTATGAGTTAACACACTCATGCCATCAAACCCATACATCCCACTTACCCCTTTAATGGTATGCATCACCCTAAATATCTCTTGTATTAGTTTTAGGTCTTCTGGATTGTTTTCCAATTCTAGAATAATGCCTTCTAGTGAATTAAGGAGACTGGTGGCCTCTTCAATAAAAAGCTGTTTAAACCGTGATACTTCATTTTCGTCCATGCTACTTGATTTATGTCTGGGTTAGTCGTTTCGTTATCTAAATTTTCAATTACATCTTCCTAAGGCATATAATTAGAATACATATAAAAGTAAGACAAGTGTCAAAAAGAGCATAGACGATAAAACACCGTTTTTAAAACAAAAGGTGGTAAATAGAACAACCCAAAAGGGCTATATGGTAATATTATAAGGTCATAAATTTGCAAACCATGTAATTTTTGATTAGTTATGTACATATTCCTGAGACCATATTGTACATAGAGTATGCGATTCATTAGCTGTTTTACATTGTTAGTTTTACTTGTCGTAAATATGACTGGTCAAGACTTGCGCTTCTCTCATATTACTTCAGAACAAGGCCTATCTCACAATTTGGTATTTGATATCAAACAAGACAAATTTGGTTTTATGTGGATGGGTACCAAAAGTGGTTTATGCCGATATGATGGGTATTCGTTTAAACACTTCACGACATCATCCACGAATAAAAGTACACTATCAGAGAAATCTGTATACGCTATTTACCCTGACAAAAAAGGTAACATATGGTTATACATCCAAGGACAAGGACTAAATAAAATGAACTTATCCACCGAAAAATTCACTCATTATGTGGCTTCAATTGATACAACCTGCACATTTAAAGCAAACGAAATACTAAAGTTTAAAGAGGATAATAATAATGTATTATGGGTCTGCACCAACAATGGTTTATACTATTATGACGACACTAATGACAAGTTCATTAACACATTGCCTGGGCACATTAACGCATTAAGTTACCCTAATGACAGAGTGTACGATGTGTTTTTTGATAGAGATAATAAAATATGGATTTTTACAGAGAATGGCATTGCACAACACGACCCAAAAACCAACACCGTCACACCACTTTCCAGCCTAACAAACGCACCAGAACTGAACACTCAATACCGCACAAATTGTATTCACTTTGACGATAGTCGCCGAATATACTTTACAAGCATTGCTAACGGAATATATAGCTACGATATAGACACTGGTGAGCTAAAGCGATTTCTAAATAACATTTCTCAAATTACAGCACTTTATAAGCGCAAGAATGGATATTTATATGCTTATACCTCAGGTGATGAAAAAGCACTGCTTGAATTAGACCTTAAAAACGGCTCAATTAAAGTCCCAAAAAAATACAACCTATACAACACAAGACTCTACTACACTATAAACTACAATGAAGACACAAAGGGTAATTTATGGATAACTTCAAATCAAGGGTTTCATAAAATAGACTCTAACGGTAAGTTAACCAAATACGCTGCATCTAC
>QKIO01000175.1 GCA_003251015.1 Bacteroidales bacterium | reverse complement strand
AATACTACCAGAACTTTAGAGAAAAACTTGTTAAAGACGAAAAGTGTTTGATTCGTAATACGTAAAATGATAGAATAATACTCCTGGCGTAAATTTCAGGATGTTCTTTAACCTTTATCGTTGATTTGAGTGCTTTTCGTTTCTTGTAAAACACTGGTAGTAATGCATAAAATGAGAAGTGAGCTCTTATTACAGCGATGGAATGTTTAAATTCTCCTTTAAGGGCGAAAAAGAAAAATGCCACACCATCCAATATCATTCTAATAAATAAGGTGAAGATAATCTTTCTGGAATGAGTGTTTTTTATAAGTATTAGCAGGTTGTTCCTGAAATTTAAAAACGTTTTTTGTGAGTTTTGTTGTGATAATGTTGCACCACCTACATGTAAGACTTCACTCTCTGGAATGCAATTTATTTCATACCCTCTGTTTTTTATCTGCCAGCATAAGTCAATTTCTTCCATGTGTGCAAAGAAGTGTTCGTCAAATCCTTCGCACATCTGATACACATCACTTCGGATGAATAAGGCAGCACCACTTGCCCAGAATACGGATACATTACTATTATATTGATTGGTGTCTTGTTCGTTAATGTTTAGAATACGCCCTCTACAGAAAGGATAACCCAGGTAATCAATATAGCCTCCTGATGCACCAGCATATTCAAATTTAGTTGGGTTTTTAAAGTCTAGTATTTTTGGCATGCAAGCCGCTAGGTTTGGGTTGTTTTCAGCTGCATTTATGAGTGGTTTAAGCCAATTTGGTTTAGGAGCCACATCACTGTTAAGTAAAACGTAGTATTTAGCTTCAATATGTTTTAACGCTTTGTTGTAACCACCAGCATAGCCATAGTTTTTATCTAGTTCGACAATGCCTATTTCGGGGTAATTGGTTTTTAAAAAATAAATGCTCTGGTCTTTGGATGCATTATCAGCTACGTATATTTTTGTGTCTGGCTCAGCTGAATTAGCCATGACGTGAGGTAAAAATTTTTCTAACAGAGCGTGCCCATTCCAATTAAGAATTACAACTGCGACTTTAATCATTCGTGTTTTATTATTTATGTTTTAGTGAGCAAATTATGTAATGAGACCTTTGCTCTTGGATTTGTTTAATTTCTTTTATTAAGAATGCTTATGAACGCGTTCTTCAGAGTATTTCCATCTCTTGTGTGACCATAACCAATATTGAGGTTCTTTCCTTATCGATTCTTCAAGTAAGCGCACGTGTTTTTCTGTTATTTCATATTCTGCACTTGCGTTAGGATCTTCTATTATGGGTATGAATTCCACTTCGTAGTACCCTCTTCTTGGTTTAGAGATGTGAGCATAAGCTACTGGTGTTTTGGTAATCTTGGCAATTTTTTCGGGTCCGAGGAGCACAGCTGTATTCTGGTTCATAAAATGAGTCCAGTATTGTATTTCGTATTTTCCAGGCGATTGATCAGCAATTAATCCCAAAGCATAACGTTGGTTGTTTTTCTTTAGTTTAATGACTTCTTTTAGAGTGTCGCGCATTGGAACGTTTTTGTTACCCCAGCGGCCTCTTATTTTAAGCATGTGTTTATCAAAAACTTTGTTTTTTAATGGGCGATACACATCGCATAAAAGGATGTCGGATTGTAACGAGAAGGCTGTTATCCACTCCCAATTACCATAATGTCCCATCACGACCGTTACATCTTTCCCTTTGTCACCTATTTCTTTGATGTAATCAATGTTTGTAAATATGATTCTTCTTTTCATTTCTTTTTTAGAAATGGTTTGAAGTTTGATGGTTTCGACAATAAGGTCGCAGAAATGTTGGTAGAATTGCAGTCTCGTTTTTCGTATCCAATCAGCATTTTTTTCAGGAAAAGAATAACTTAAGTTTTCGTTGATAACAGCTCTTCTGTAGCCGATTAGTCGGATGATATGATATGCCAAATCGGAAAAAATGTAAAGTACACGAAAGGGCAAGAGGCTTATTAGCCAGAGGGTAAATAATAAAATGTAAGTGAAAATATTCTTCATTATTTCTTCATTAGTTCCATGATTTTGCCTTTCATTTCTTGATGAGTGTAGTTGTTTGAAGCTATGATCTCACCTCCCCAAAGAAAGTTGCCGTTGCCAGAAAAATCACACACAAGACCACCTGCTTGACTAACCAAAAAGGCTCCAGCAGCTACGTCCCATGGTTTTAAGTCATATTCAAAAAAGGAATCAAAGCGTCCGCAAGCTACGTATGCTAAGTCGGTGGCGGCAGATCCTAATCTACGAAGTCCTTGTGAATGAGTCATGAAATAACTAAGCGTGGTCATAAAAGGTTCTAAGCGAGTGTAATTTGAGTAGGGGAAACCCGTTGCAATTAGGCTTTGGTTAACCAGTGGCGTTTTAGAAACGTGTATTTTTATGTCGTTCATAAAAGCATCACCGCCTTTCCATGAGTAAAAGCATTCGTTTAAGCCTAATTCAAGTATTACGCCAATAACTATTTCATCATTTTCTTGAAGGGCGATGCTAATGGCAAATGGCGCTATGCCATGTATGAAATTTGTTGTGCCGTCAATGGGGTCAATAATCCAGTTGTGCGTTACGCCCTTTGTGCTGTTAGTAGCTTCTTCGGCAATATAGCCTGCTTGTGGGATAAGAGGGGAAAGGTATTCTATTATTAATCTCTCTGATGCCTTATCTAGGTGAGTGACAAAATCATTTTTACCTTTTGTTTCAATATTAAGTTGGTTTTTAGCACGTTCATTTTTAATGAATTGCCCGACAACTTTTGCGATCTCCACTACTTTGAGGCATACGGCTTGGTAATCAACTTGCATCTAAGGTATTTGCTTTTGTGAGAAACTAAGGCTCAAAGATAAGAGCTTTAGTTAAATATTAACACATGCGATTGGGCAGTTTTTATAAAAGGCTTGATTAGTTATTTAATATAAAAACAAAAGTGCCTAAAAAAAATAATGTCCTCTTATAATTTAGTGAGGAAAATTACACTTTTTAGGCACTCCTTGTTATGCTTAAAGTAAGTCAGAAGCTAATTCAGCCAAATAACTACGCTCTCCTTTTATTAGATTTACGTGAGCAAATATATCTTGCCCCTTCATTTTATCAGTTAAGTAAGCCAATCCGTTAGACTGCATGTCAAGATACGGGGAGTCAATCTGTTGAACGTCACCTGTGAAAATCATTTTAGTACCTTCGCCAGCTCTAGTTATAATCGTTTTTACTTCGTGTGGTGTTAGGTTTTGAGCTTCATCGAT